>MFJU01000020.1:0-22685 GCA_001779315.1 Candidatus Gottesmanbacteria bacterium RIFCSPLOWO2_01_FULL_42_22
GGAAAGTATTTCGCAAAATTCGCTCCGCGTACTTCCTGATTTTTGGCGGGATTTTGGCGGGGCGGACATTAAGAAAAGAAACTCAAAACATTGAAATCTCGGCAAAGCCGAGATACGAAAATTAGTTTGTGCTTGACCCACCCTCCCGTTCGCGCACACATTCTACTCCCTAAAAAAACTAGAAAAAGAAAGCGAAAAATGCTAAAATCACTTTATGGAAAAACCACCAATTAATCCTGTTGATAAGGTTGAATTACCAAAAGCTGAACAATCTGTTGAGCATTTTTCGCTTTCTGGACAGGAAAAAAATATACAGGAGGTTTTTAAACTTAGCCCTGAATTAGAAAATATTGCTCTAGAAGCAACAAAATCTGGCGAAACCATTTCTCTTTATCGTATAGAAAACAAAAATATTGAAAAAGAGCCTGACGGAATAACTTCACATAAAGATTTAAAAGGTCAATGGTTTTCACCAGATTTGGAAACCGCACTTGTATATTTACGAAAATCACAACAAACATTTGGAACGGAAGCGAAGCGAATTGAGGGTGCAAATTTGGTCGTTGTAAAAATACCCAAAGAAGAATTTGAAAAATTACATGTAAGCAAACATCCGATCGCTTCGCAAATGGATGTTGAAAATGATAATTATATTGTTCCTGAAAGTATAGAACGAAATTATATAAGTCTTGATAATGTTCAAGATAAAGTTGGTAATTTTGAAAATTTACAGAAAGCCAAAGAACAGATAAAAGAAAAAGTTAAACAATTTGAAAGTAAAGAAGCAGTTGAGCTTTATGAAAAGTATTTAGAAAATACTTTTCCAAGCCATGAGCAAAATATTTTATGGCACGGAAGTTCTAGTGAAAAGTTTGAGGGTGAAATTAAAATGAATGAACGTGATAGTGGTTGGTTTGGTAATGGTTTTTACCTTTCTTCTGTTCCTGAGTATGGTCAGCGTTGGGGTAAAAACTTGCATCCTATGATTATCCCTATGGGTAAATATGCAGAGGTAAAATCAATAAAAAATAATTTGGAATTTTCGGGAGATTCAGAAAAAGCTAATAATGAAGCTGGTGGTACTGAAGCATGGATTTTAAATGAACATGAGTATTCTAAAAAATTTACAGAAACACTTAAACAAATGGGAAATGCTGGAGTTAAAGTTGAGGTGGATGGATTTAAAGATGGAGAGGTTGTTGTCTTTAATCCTTCACAAATTCATATTCTTGGTTCAGAAGGTGATATTAAAAAATTTAAAGAATTTGTTTCTAAAAATGAAAATAAAAAAGATAGACAAAGTGTTGAAGAATTTTTGAAAGGCCAAGGACTTGAAAAAGTACCGAACATAAAAACCAATTTTCTTTTTCATCAACATGCAACAACAGAGGACGGCAAAAAAGTTGCTGAGAGACTAGACGGCACTGATATTTTGATTCAAGAAAATGCTGGTTGGGATGAAGAGCGTTTACAAACATGGCAAAAAGTTTCGCGAGGTGAATTTACTCCAGAACAAGCAATTGAACATGAAAAACAGCGAGGTAAAGAATTTTTTTGGAAAGACTATTTTACAGCGATTTTTGAGAAACTTTATGGAACAAATAAGGAAGTTTTACTTGTTGATTTAAAGAATGATGATGAACTATATCAAGAAATCTATGAATTTATGAAGGGCAATAGTGCTTACAATGATTTAGTAAATAGAGAATCTTCTTACGAAGAAACATTAGAAAGAATTTCTAATGTTTCTGAACTTGAATCACTAATGCAAAAAGAGCGAGAAAATAAAATTTTGGAAAATATAAAAACAAATTTACTTGAACTTTTGAAAGAAAAACCAGAATTACAAAATCGAGAAAATTTGAAAATTCTCTTTCCTATGGGTGCATTTCATACACGTTTGTATCACGAAATGCAGAAACAGGGTGATGATGTAAAAAGAGAATTTTCACCAACACCATATATTTTTGACCCACGACAATCAGTTGAGCGTAAAATCCATTTTAAGGGAATTGAAGAGGCACAAGGAGATATGCCGAAGATTTTGTTATATTGGTTGTTGAGGAAAATTGATATTCCACACAACTTTATTTCACATCAGAGAATTGGTCTATTTTCTCCTAATCAAATTAGTGAGTTTTTTGAGATATATAAAAAATCAGAATCTGACGAAATTTTTAAATCAGAAGGACAAAAATATTTTAATTCTATTGTCCAAATTTCAAAAAGCAAAAACTAGTTTTTGCTTTTTTGTATTCTGTCCGCCCCGCCAAAATCCCGCCAAAAATCAGGAAGTACGCGGAGCGAATTTTGCGAAATACTTTCCCCCACACCCCCAGCATTTCGCAAAATTTCGCTCGCGTTCCGCATTTGCATTTCTGCACCTCGCCTCATTTCAAATCATTAGTGGCGAGGTGCAGAGCGTTTCCCCGCACTTCTGCTTCAGCAGAAGCACCACGCTTCGCGTGGTGGCGCTTCAGCGCGCGGGGAACGCTAGTGATTACGATTTTGAAAAAATGTTCGAGCTTGGTACAATAGGGACACCACGTAGGAAATTCCAAGGAGTTTTGGTTCGCCTCGCTTCGCTCGGCGACTAATTGGTAGTGGATTTTATCGGCAAAAACGAATTGGCAGTTCCGTTAGGAAAAAGAAAAATTTTTAATCAATTCCGTATATGAAAACTGTAGGAATAATCGGCGGACTAGGACCCGAAACAACTTCTGAATTTTATTTGGAGTTGATTTTTTCATGTCAGAAACTTAATAAAGTTAGTAGGCCACCGATTTTGATATACAGCGTTCCTCTCCCATACGATATCGAGGAAGACGCTATCGCAAGAGGGAGAGGGGAGGAGCGATGCGTTCCCTTTATTTTAGACGCCGCAAAGAAGCTAGAAAAAGCCGGTGCTGTTTTTTTGGTTATGCCTTGTAATTCGCTCCACACTTTTATTGAAGAACTTCGAAACTCTGTAAAAATTCCGGTATTAAGTATAGTTGAAGAAACTACTAAATTTTTGAAGAAAGAAAACATTTCCGAAGTCGGAATTATTTCTACTTCAATAACCCTCAATAAAAAGTTGTATGAAACTTCATTCATAGCTAATAATATAAAACAAATTACTCCTGACGATTTTCAGCAAGCCAAAATAGGAAGGATGATTCATAATTTGGTTTCTAATAGGCACGACAATAAAGACCGCGAGGAATTGATAAAAGTTATTAACGATTTTGAAACGAAGGGAATTGATCATGTTGTTTTGGCTTGCACCGATTTGCAATTATTGATTCCTTATCATCCTCGATTGAAAATCTACGATACTATGAAAATCTTTGCCGAGGCGACTGTTCAAGAAATCCTTAAAGATTAAAAGAATTTGCCGCCAAAGCTGGAATTCGATAAAATTCCAGTGGCGGCGAAAAGCGTTCAAACTATCTTAAGAATGCGGCACAATATTATTCCAATCTGACTAACTTTTTCTTTTCCTCAAAAGTAATTTTGAATTTATCAAAGAAAGAATCTCTACCCATTATTCTGCCCCCTACCCCATGCATATAAATCTTTTCCCCTTTCTCTATTTGAATATTTAATTGATCAGCCACATCTGATCTGAATACGGATATGGTTGCTCCGGAATCTAACAAGGCTGATGTTTTAGCAATATTATTTTTAAAGTAAAGAGTAAAATTAACAATCGGGAAATAGTCGTCATTCGTAGTTTTTTTGTATGGGAAATTGGCCATTTAAGATAATTTTTTATAATACGTACGGCCCTTCGTCTTTTCGGGGGACCTTGAATGAATAGGCTTTAATTTTTTTCTCCTCCCCCACCTTCCCGCTTACAAGAGGGGAAATTTCAGCCAAAGTTTCACTTACAGCTATAATTCTCTGCTTATCAGGATCAATAGCTACCCATTTGCCTTCAAATTTAGCCATTTCATCTGTTGAGACATCAACTCTTTTCATAACAGACTTATCATATCAAAATTCCCAAAGCAGAACAATTTTTATCAAGCAGAAAAAGTTATTCAACAAATTAAAAAGCGGCGATGGCGGGAGATTCGGCTTCCTTCATTTTTTCGACTGAATAGAAACGGATGCGGTCGCCTTTGAAAATCAGCTCAATTTCGCCTCCCGGGCCGTTGCGGTGTTTGGCAATTAACAGTTTCACGATCTGCTGTTCCCAGTTTTTTACCTCGGTATCTTCCTTGTAAATAAACATGACGACGTCAGCATCCTGTTCGATGCCTCCGGAGTCTCTCAGGTCAGCCAGCTGCGGCCTTTTCTCTCCCCTGTGCTCAACTGCCCGTGATAATTGGGAAACGGCCAGGACCGGTATCTGAAGCTCGCGGGCCAGATTTTTCAAAGACTGGGAAATAAGAGAGACTTCCTGTACCCGGCTGTCAAAACGCCTGCCCGGATCGACCAGCTGTAAATAATCGACAATTATGAGTTTGACGTTGTGCATCAATTGCAGCCGTCTGGCCTTGGTCCTGATTTCGAAAATATTGAGTCCGGGCGTATCGTCGATAAAAAGCGGGGCTTCGGCCAGTTCTCCCATGGCTTCCGAAAGCTTAGTAAAATCCTCATTGGATAATTTGCCGGTTTTCAATCTCCAGGCATCCACATCGGCCTGTGAAACCAATAACCTGTCCACCAGTTCCTCTTTGCTCATCTCCAGGGAAAAAATGCCTACTCCAATTTTTTGCTGTACTGAAACATACTGGGCAATATTGATAGCCAAGGCTGTTTTGCCCTGACCCGGACGGGCGGCCAGGATTATCAGGTTGGAATCCTGCAAACCCGCTAACTTATTATCCAAATCATAAAAACCGGTGGGCACGCCTCTTAAATGGGTGCCGCGTTTATGGAGTTCGTCCAAACGGTCAAAACTTTCAGCCAAAGCATCCTTGATATTGATAAAATCCCGTCTGGAGCGATTGAGGGCAATGCCCATAATTTCACTTTCGGCCGTATCCAATATCTGTTTGGCATCCTCCCCTCCGGCAAAAGCGGATTGGGATATTTTGGCCGCTGAATCAATCAGCTGCCTTTTGACAAAAGCGTCAGAGACAATCTGGCCGTAATATTCAATATTGGCGGACGTCGGTACAGAGTTGGTCAGTTCAGTCAAATAAGAGGTACCGCCGGTGTTTTTATACTTGCCCATTTTCTTCAATTGGGCTGTCACGGTCACCACATCCACCGGTTCATGTTTCTCATAAAGGGTCATCATTGCCTCAAAGATGTCTTCATGGGCTTCCTTGTAAAAAAATTGCGGCCGGACAAATTCAATGATCTGGGAAATGGCATCCTTATCGATAAGAATGGCCCCCAAAACAGAAGCTTCGGCCTGCTCATCATGAGGCGGTATTCGCGGTTCCATATTTGATTATTCTAAAACGACAATGGTCGGCTCGGCAGGAATTTTATCGCGGGTTACGTTGAATTTCGGCAGGGGAGAAATTCCCTCCTTACCCATCTGTTTCAAAAAAAGATCTACCCCGGTTAATTTTTCAGCATAATTTGAGTTCAGCTTTTCCGTTTTATAGTGCATGGGAATAATAATGACCGGTTCAATCTGCGATATGACTTGGGAAGCTGTCTCCGCTGATAAAGTTTCACCGCCGCCCACAGGAATCATCAGAATATCAGCACCGTTGAGCGTTTCTTTTTCTTTATCATTCAGTTTTTCCTTTAAGTCTCCCAAATGGACCAAAGTCAAATTGTCAATTTTGTAAAGGAAGATGATGTTCTTTTCATGCGCCAATCCTATGATCTCGACTCCTTTTACCTCGTATTCTCCCGGGCCGTCAATTACCATGAAATCACCTGATACGGAAGCGGTATGGTTATGGTCCGGCAGATCAGATGAGACGGTGACAATATCCGCTTCGGTTTTGGGAAACTTTAATCCGCTAATTTCGGAATCGAAGGGATCGGTCACAATTGAGGCGGATTTGCCTTTAATGCGGAATGAGGAAATACCAAAAGTGATGATATCCATATATTTTGAGTAAAGTATTTTTATCACACCGGGCCTTCCCTTGACAAGGGGAAAACCAGCACTTAAGATTTAAATGTTTTCTTGAGGGAATTTTATGAAAAAGGACGTCCTTTCAGCTTTGGTTTTAGGATTCCTGCTGGGAGCTTTGGCTGCTTTAGTCATCGTCCGGCTGCCTTCAATCATTAAAAGACCTGATTCCTCCAAATTAACCGTCAAAAATGAAAAAATAACTCCGACTGTTTTTGCCGAAAAGACTTCCATTACCATCGATAAACCGAAAGACTTGACCATTTTCGGCAACAGCAAAATCGAAATAAGCGGCAAAGCCCAAAAAGCTAAAGTTTTAACCGTCGAATCATATAAAACTTCACTTATTTTGATTCCTGATGAAAGCGGCAATTTTAAGGCAACAATCGATCTGGTCGAAGGCGGTAATCCGGTAATCATTAGCGGAAATGACGGAATCGGCAATGATGAAACAAAAACGCTGAATCTCTTTTATACATCGGAAAAAATATGAAACTTTTCATTCTGGCAATTTTTATTATGTCAGTTATTTTGCCGCTAAACGCCTTGGCGCAGACAAAAACCTCAACACCGTCCTCTGCCCCGGTTAAAATTTCCGCGACCTTAAAACCTGAAGATGAAGAATTAAAAAATAAAATCAGGCAAATCGAACTCCTAAAGGAAAAAATAGCCACCAAAGTCGCACAGATACGGGATGAGGAAAAAGGAGCGTTTTTGGGAGCTGTCAAATCAGTTGAAAACAACAGTGTCGTTTTAACCGGAGAAAGGGGGGAGATGAAATTCAGTTTTTCCGATGATACCCTCTTTTTCAAAATTGAAAATAACCAGAAGAAAGAATGGACAGAAGCAAAACTTAAAGCAGATGACTACATCAGTGTTTTCGGCTATTACAATGAGTCCAGGGAGCTTTTTCCCGCCAAATATATTTTCCTTCAGGAGAAACTGATCCGTATTTACGGCAAAGTCGCTGATCTGGATAAAAGCGAATATACCCTCAAAATCCGCGCCCGCGACGGAGAAAAAACAATCGACTTTGAAAAATATACCGTCACTTCCCAATTCGTGGCCGGGAGCGGCAGTCAAAAAGGAGGCTTCTCCAAATTTACAATCGGAGATACCGTCTCTGTCATCGGGAAGATTAATCCCAAAGCGGAGGAAAGGTATTCTGCCTTAAGAATTCTTCACTTGCCTGTTTCTGTTTCCCCCACTCCGGCCGCTTCCCCATCTGTAACAACAACTCCTAAAATAACTTCTTAAAGAAGGCTTTGTTAAAATAGGAATAATTGACCATGACAGATTTGCTGCAGCTAAAATTAAAAGAGCTTAAACTGGATGCCCTTTTCGTCTCCGGCCAGGAAAATGTGACTTATCTGACCGGAGTTTCGGGGCTTTCCGCTTCAGAACGCGAAGCTTTTCTCTTGATTACACCCGATCAAGCCTATCTTCTGGCTTTTTCAACAACCATCGGGATGTATAAACAAATAAAAGGTTTTAAACCGATTGAAATAAGCATTGATTATAGCTTAAGTCAGGCTATCAACGATGTGGTGCGGGTGCAAAAAATTTCCGTATTGGCTTTTGAAAAAAACAATCTCTCTTATGCAGAATATGAATCCTTAAAAAATAAAATCAGGGCAAAACTTATCCCTCTTGAAAAGATTATTGAAAAATACAGATTAATTAAATCCCCGGATGAAATCAGGGCAATAGCCAAGGCAGCCGAGGTCACCGACCGCGCTTTTACCTATATCCTAACGAGAGTAAAAAAAGGAATCTCTGAAAAAGAACTGGCGCTGGAACTGGAATTTTTTATCCGTAAAAATTCACAGGGTATCGCTTTCTCACCGATTGTCGCCTTTAATGAAAATAGCGCTATCCCCCATTATTTGCCTTCGGCAAAAATTAAACTTAAAGATAATAGCTTGGTTTTAATTGATATGGGAGCCAAATACGCTAATTACTGTGCGGATCTGACCCGGGTGGTATTTTTCGGTACTCCTGCAGAAAAACAGGCTGATATTTTTAAGACAGTCACCAAAGCCAATGAACTGGCCATCTCTTCGTTGGCTGTGGGCAAAACCGGGGAAGAAATTGATACCGTCGCCCGCAATTTCATTCAGCAAAAAGGTTTCACTCCCTATAAACACGGGCTTGGACACGGTGTCGGACTGGCCATCCACGAAGATCCCCGCCTCCGACCCTATATCAAGGAAATTCTGAAAGAAAACATGCTCTTTACCATCGAACCGGGAATTTACATCGAAGGCTTTTGCGGCGTCAGAATCGAAGACGTAATTCATCTGACTGCCTCCGGCCCTATGGTTCTCTCCAAAGCATCAAAAGAATTAACAGTGTTATAATAAAAATCATTATGAGGCAAAAAATTGAACCCAGAACTTTAAAAGGTTTCCGCGATTTCCTGCCGGAAGAAGCACGGAAAAGGCAATACGCCGTCGACATCATCCGCAAAACTTTCGAGCTCTACGGCTTCGAACCCCTGGAAACCCCGGCATTGGAATACGCGGAAATTTTATTGGGGAAATATGGCACTGAAGCAGATAAACTAGTTTATACATTTACCGATAGCGGAAACCGAAAAATTGGTCTGCGTTATGACCAAACAGTTCCAACTGCCAGAGTCTTAGCTCAATACCAAAACCAGCTGCCTAAATATTTCCGCCGCTACCAAATCCAAAATGTCTTCCGGGCTGAAAAACCGCAAAAAGGCAGATATCGTGAATTTACTCAATGCGATATTGATGTTTTCGGTACCACCGAACCTCTATCGGACGCTGAAATTATTGCCTGTACATATCAGGCTTTCAAAAATTTAGGTTTTGAGACTGTAAAAATAAAAATTAATGACCGGGCGATTCTTTTTGACTCACTCGATCAGTTTGCATCTGATAAGGTTTCAGTATTATCAGTTATTCAATCCATTGATAAACTGGATAAAATGTCTCAGGAATTTGTGGTAGCAGAATTGATTAAAAAAGGATTATCTGATCAAATAGCTGAAAAAATCATCTCAACAATCAATAACGCAACGATTTCTGCCAATCTAAAGCAAATTATTTCTATCACTAATCAACTGGGTATTCCTAGAGAAGATATTTTATTTGTTCCTACTCTTGCCCGGGGATTGGATTATTATACCGGTATGATTTTCGAAGTCAGCGTACCGGAATATGGCACTAACTCATTAGGGGGCGGTGGCCGTTATGACAAACTTATCGGACAGTTAGGCGGTATTGACATTCCTGCTGTCGGTATAGCTTTTGGTTTTGATCGGATGGTTGAGGCAGCAGACAAGTTAAATTTAATTAAATTAGGTAATTTAGGTACTCAGGTTTTAGTTACCATCTTTAATAAATCATTACTACCCTCTTCTCTAGAAATAATTAACAAATTACGCCAAAAAAATATCAGCTCAGAAATTTACATCAATCCTGAAGATAAACTCGACAAACAGCTAAAATATGCGGACAAAAAAGGAATTCCCTATGTTATCATTATTGGTCCCGATGAAGTAAAAAGCAATCAAGTCACCCTAAAAAACATGACTACCAACGATCAGCAGACAATAAAAATTAAAGAGTTGGCATCAACTATTAAATAGGCTCTGTTTCTTCAAAGAAGTCTTCTTTGTTATTATTAAGTTAATGCCCAGACACCGGAAAGCGATTCTTGCCTTGATTCTGGCCAATCTGATCTGGGGGGCGGCCTCCCCTATTTTTAAGTTTTCCCTGCAGAACATCCCGCCTTTTACTTTGGCTTTCATCAGGTTTTACGGGGCGGCCATACTCCTCTTGATTATGACTTACCCGTATATAAAAATCAGCAGGAAAGACTGGTTTAAACTGATTATGGTTTCTTTATCTGGAGTCACCCTCAATATCAGTTTTTTCTTTCTGGGATTACGCCTGGCTCCCTCAATTAATGCCCCGATTATCTCTACTCTTGGCCCGATCATAATTTATATTTTGTCAGTCTATCTCCTGCATGAAAAACCGAAGTTAAAAATTTTAGCGGGAATAACCATCAGTCTGGCAGGTGTCTTTATCATTCTCGGACAGCCTTTGATTGAAGGAATGGCTGACGGTGAAATTATCGGAAATCTCTTTTTACTGATAGCAGTATTGGGTACTGTCGGCCATGCCATCATCAGTAAAGAGATCCATACCAATTACTCCGCCTCTGCCATCACCTTCTGGATGTGCGTAATCGGTACTGTTACATTTATACCCTTTGCCTCTTATGAATTACTGACATTTGACCCGCTAAAAAGTCTTGATTATCGCGGGATAATAGGCATTATTTACGGTATCTTTTTCTCATCAGCCGCCGCGTATACCTTATACGAGTACGGTGTCAGAAACCTCAAAGGCCAGGACAGTGGAATTTTTACTTATATTGATCCGATCGCCGCCATAGTCGTCGCCTTGCCCCTGTTGGGTGAAAAAATAACTCCGGTCTATTTTTTCGGCGCTCTGCTTGTTTTCGCCGGCATTGTCTTTGCTGAAGGCAAAATCAAACATCATCCCCACCACCGTTTCCATAATAGATAAAATGTTGTTATACTTTTTATAATGCCCGGAAATATCCTCTTTTTTATCTTTTCCCTGATTGCAGTCTGGATGGGCGCCGGCATAATCGTAACTTCCCTGGACCGCATTTCCCGCAGGCTGGAAATTTCCGCTTTTGCCGCTTCATTCTTCATTCTCGGTCTTTTGACATCCCTGCCGGAATTGTCCGTCGGCATAAACTCTATTATTGAAAAGAGGCCGGAAATATTTGTCGGAAATTTAGTCGGCGGTTCCATAATCCTCTTTTTAATGGTCATACCTTTGCTTTCATTATTGGGAAACGGGGTCACTTTATCCCATCAGCTGACCAGACGGAAACTGATTTTTGCTCTCTATGTAGTTGGACTGCCGACACTTTTAACCATAGACAATAATTTCACCAGAATTGAAGGACTTCTGCTTATTTTCATGTACTTTGTCCTCTTTTATAAAATGGAAAAAAAGAAGGGTCTTCTGGACCATTTCCGGGATAAATTCGCCCTCCATAAAAAAAGTACAATTTGGGATGCAGGAAAGATATTAGCAGGCGCTTTTATTGTCTATATAGCCAGCGCCGTCCTGGTTGAAAACACCATTTATTTCTCCAAAGTATTATCTGTTTCTCCCTATCTTTTAAGCCTGCTCGGTTTGTCGATCGGCACGAATTTACCGGAAATTTCCATCGCTTTGCGTACTGTCACCTACGGTAAAAAGGATATTGCCCTCGGTGATTATATCGGCTCGGCAGCAGCCAATTCCCTCATCTTAGGAGTCCTGGCTGTTATTAACGAACAAGTCATAACCATTACCAACCATCTTTCCATCACTTTCCTGATGATGACTTTAGGCTTATCTCTCTTTTACTACTTTACCCGAAGCAAAAACGACATTTCAAGGGGCGAAGGATTTCTCCTTTTTCTGGTCTATCTCGCCTTCTTTATCCTGGAGATGAAATGAGGTATAATAGACGGATATGAAAGCTGATATTCATCCGAAGTGGTACCCCGATGCGCAAGTGGTTTGCGCTTGCGGCAATATGTTTACGGTCGGCTCCACCCGTGAGTCAATCAAAGTGGAGTTATGCCATAAATGCCATCCCTTTTATACCGGGGAAATGAAATTTGTAGATACTTTGGGCCGGGTGGAACGCTTCCAGAAAAAGCAGGAAAAAGCCAAAGTAACACTCAAAGTCCTGCAGGATAAAAAAAAGAAAAAAGAAAGCAGTGAGAAGGAAGACCGCCGGCCGAAATCCCTCAGGGAAATGCTTCTCGGAACCTAATTAACTTCTAAATCATTTTTTTTAACTATGAATGAAAATATTGCCATTATTGAAATCCGCGGCGCAACCGGCGGTGATGAAGCCAAAATCTGGGCGTCAGATCTAACCAGGATGTATCTGCGTTTTGCCCAAACCAAAGGTTTCAAGGCCGAACTGATTGACGAAAACGTGCTGAGGGTTTCAGGTAGCGGAGCATATAATACTTACCTTCCCGAAACAGGAGTTCACCGCGTCCAGCGGATTCCTAAAACTGAAAGATACGGCCGGATTCATACCTCGACAGCCACGGTAACCGTCATCCCTGAAATCGAGGAAACGGCTATTTTTATCAATCCTTCGGACTTGGAGTGGGAATTTTTCCGCTCAGGAGGCAAAGGCGGCCAGAATGTCAATAAAGTCTCAACCGCTGTCAGACTCAAACATAAACCTAGCGGTATCGTCACGGCAGCCCAGACGGAAAGATTCCAGGAACAAAACCGCAAGATCGCCCTGTCTCTTTTACGTTCGAAATTATGGGAATTGGAAGAGGAGAGAAAGGATAAAGCCTTAGGCTCTGCCAGATCAAAGGTCGGCCGCGGTATGAGGGCGGAAAAAATCAGGACATACAATTTTGCGCAAAACCGGGTGACGGACCACCGCATCGGCAAATCGTGGCACAATCTGGAAGATATTATGGAAGGAAAAATGGATAAAATGATTGAGGCGATGAAACCCCTACTCCCCGCCTAACTAGCTCCGCAACCTGGGAGGTTGATTGGCTTCACACCTAGGGTTTTTTTCTTATTGTTTGCAGAGGTCTGTTATCCAATCAATCTGTAAAATTATCTTGACTTATAAGGAATTTTTGATAATCTCTGATTATATGCCCGGCCGGCTGATTCCACTTGTCAATCATGAAATCTATCATATATATAATCGGGGCATTGATCACCGTCCAACTTTTACTTCTAAAAGAGAATATAAAAGGGCTCTTCTTGCTCTTGAATTATACCAACATCTTCATCCTCCGTTAAGCTTGTCAAAAATTGTTGGCTTGGAACAGCAAAAGCGTTTGAAATTAATAAAAAACCTTAAAAAAATCCCCAAATTAGTCTATATCTACAGTTATTGTTTAATGCCAAATCATTTCCACATACTTGTTGAACAGGTGGTTGACAATGGAATATCGAAATTCTTAAGCAATTTCCAAAATAGTTATACACGTTATTTCAACAGTCTTAATAAAAAAGACGGCGCAATTTTTTTAGATCAATTTAAAGCTGTTAGAATCGAAACTAAAAATCAATTTCTCCATGTCTCACGCTATATTCATTTAAATCCCTACTCATCATATATAGTAAGAAGAATTTCCGATATTGAAAACTATGCATGGTCCTCCTTTAAATCCTATTTACTAAACGATGAAGATAAAATAATTGACAAGACAAAAATTTTATCTTTTTTTAAAGATCAGGAAAAATATAGAGAATTTGTTTTAAATCAGGCAGATTATCAACGGGAATTAAAGAGGATTCAACATTTACTTCTTGAGTGACCCGCTAAATACACCCTAGGTTGCGTATCTGCGCAACCTCCCAGGTTACAGGTTACTCCCCGCTTGACTGGCCGATGGTTACATTAAGGCTGACTGTTTCACCGTCGCGCCAGATTTCTAAGGAAGCCTTGTCCCCTATTTTTTTCCCGGCAATAATTTGGGCCAAACCGCCTGTCTTTTCAGTAACCTTTTTTCCGTCAATTTTAGTAATTATGTCCTCCAGCTGAATTCCTCCCTTTTCAGCCGGTGAACCCTCAATAACCTCCTGGATAAAGGCTCCTTCGGGAATTTCATTTATCAGAGCCAGGTCACGGGTGACCATTTTATATCTGACCCCCAAATAAGGCCTTTCGAATCTGCCGCCTGATTTTTGGAATTGGTCCAAAACATCCTTGACGGTATTGATAGGCAAGGCAAAACCGATATTCTGGCCTTCAGCTGAAACAGCCACATTGACTCCGACTGCCTGGCCGGCACTGTTTAGAAGCGGTCCTCCGGAATTGCCCGGATTGATGGCGGCATCGGTCTGCAAAACGTTATCCAGCCTCTCGACATAACCTTCGAAAGGACTGCCGGCAGTAATGCCTCTTCCCAACCCGGAGATGACTCCGACGGTAACGGTATTTCTGAATTCGCCCAAGGCAGTACCGATGGCAATGGCTAGCTGGCCGACTTTTATTCTGGAAGAATCTCCCATCTCAAGCGGTGACAGATTGCCGTTGGCAATTTTTATGATAGCCAAATCATTGGTAGGATCGCGGTAAATTTTTTCCACATCATAAGTTTTGTCACCATGCGTCACTACCCGGTATTTAGCCTCCGTGTCGGAGACTACATGTTTGTTGGTGACAATCAGGCCGTCTTTGGAAACGATGAAACCGGTGCCTATATCCTGCTCTACTCTTTGCTGTTGGTTTTGCCGGGAATTAAAAAGATCAAAAGGGTCAAACTGATTGTCTTCAAAAATGCTTCCCAAGCTGCGGCTTCTCATGACCGAGACAGTTACTACAGACGGCGAGACTTTATCAACCACTGATGTTATGACCGATTCTTCCGAGACTATGTGGATTTTTTCATCAGAGGAACTTTTAGGCTGTTCTGATTTGAAAAGATTGCCGAAGTTTTTAAAAGAGAAATCCAATTTCCTGTCAGATGAACCTAAGAAAATCAGCAGGAAAAAAAGAGCAACCAGAACCAATAATCTCTTCATAATAAAAATATAATATTATATAATCTTGAAAATCAGCTGAAAATGACTTCTGAATTATAGCAGAAAAGTCTTACCTTAATAAAATTTCAGCTGCCTTCAGAAACTGCAAATCTTCCTCAGAGTCCGATTTATTTTCCACTGCTTCATCCACTTTCAGTCCGTCACCGTTTACCCAGCTGCCGTCCGGCAGCAGCCATTTGGCGGTCGTAATATGAATCCCCGCTCCCTGCGGCAACTCCTGGGCTTCCTGAATAGTGCCTTTGCCGAAAGATGTCTCACCGACCAGTTTTATCTTATTCCTGACCCTTAAAGCTCCGGCCACTATCTCGGAAGCGGAAGCGCTGCCTTTATTTATAAGAACTACCAGCGGATAATTTATGAGTTTGCCTTTGCGGTCGACATTGAAAGTTTTCTTCGTTCCGTCGGCATTTTCCTGGATGACGACCGCGCCACTGCCGATAAATTCGGAGGCGATATAAACCGAACTGGTCAGATAACCGCCGGGGTTATTTCTGAGGTCAAATATTATGCCTTTGTCAACTCCTGAAGAATACTGGGCCACTATCTGGGAAATGATTTTATTCCATTCTGCGTTGGTATTATCGCCAAAGCGCCCCAGCTTCAGATGGTAAATTTTTCGGGTATTGGCTGTTATATTTGCTTCTTCCTTACAGACTGTCTTTCCCTCGTTTGCATTTACGCATTCAATATTTTTTACTTCCAACTCTACTGAAGGCACTTTTATTTCATCCCGGGACACTTTAAAATCCTCACTTTTTTCAGAATTTGTGCGTAAAACGGTCAGAACAACCTGGCTTCCTTTGGGTCCCCTGATTTTGGAAACAGCTTCCGGCAAAGTCCAGTTGACCGTATCTTTGCCGTCGACTTTGATAATCCAATCCCCCGCTTTAAGACCGGCGCTTTCCGCCGGAGATTTTTTTAAGGGGGCTACGATAACAATTTTTTTGTCTTTGACCCCCAACTGGGCCCCTATGCCTTCAAATTTACCGCTTAAATCGTCTTTAACATCTTTATTCTGATCGGGTGTAAGAAAAACAGTATACGGATCATCCAAAGATGAAACCATGCCTGAAATGGCTCCGTTGATGAGTTTTAGAGGATCGAGCTTTTCCTTGTCGATGTAATAATATTTAAGCCTATCCCAGACATCCCAAAAAAGGGTAAAATCGTATCCGCGCATGCTGACGGTTTCACCTGAAGTATTTTTTTTGAAGACCGGGATGGACTTTTTACCGAGGTTAAATCCGCTGCCGAATGAAAGCACTAAAAGGATCAGAATAATGATTGTGTTTCTTATCTTTATCATGATGATTCCATTATTATAAGCAAATTTTCCGAGGGTTTAAGCCAGACGGTTTTATCCGTTTCTTTAATAAGTTTGACTGCCGCCTCCCTTTCAACCTCAAGAGCGGAAAAGTCAATCGAATCAGGCAATTCTGTGGAAATCAGACCTTTGGCACCTAAGACATCGAGTTTAGCGATAACTTCGCGGGGCGCTATTTTAAGAAAAACAATCCTGCCTTCAACTTCCGCGTCAAAATCAGCAGGATGGAAACGTTCATCAGATATATACAGCAATTTTCCCATTTGTTCTTTACCCGCGCCTTTTCTGCCTTCGATAGATGTACCCTTCACTTCAATTTCGATATGGGAAGCCGTAATTTTCTTTACTTTTCCGGCTATAGGCAAACTGATTTTAATTTCAGGTTGTTTTTTTTTATGGCTTAAAAGAAGCAAGCCCTTTTTTACATCCAATTCTTTAATTTCCGCATCAAAGGGAGACCTGATGGATAAAGATGACAACCAGCCTTTTTTTTCGGCCAGGATATCGCCTTTGGCAACTGATTCTCCAATCTTACGGCGAAGGAACCTGACTATTCTCTCCGGTTTAATTTTCAGCAGTTTAGCTAAAGGGATCTCATAAAGTATCTTCTCATCATTTGATTTATAAAGAGGGGAATTTTCGGAAATTTGTTCCCCTTCTTCAATTAGAACTTTTGAATCGGAAGGTAGGGCAATTCTGATAAGTGATAGCATTAAATGATTCCTTTATGAGGGCCTGACAATAAAAGGAAGAAGCGCAATATATCTCGCTTGTTTTACCGATTTAGTCAGTCTCAACTGATGTTTCTGGCAAACTCCGCTGACGTTTCTGGGCAGAATTTTTCCCCTGTCTGAAATAAAATGATTCAGATTATCAGTATCCTTGTAATCCGGTTCCTTTGAATTTTTACAGAAGGGACAGTCTTTGATACGGAGGATCCTTCTGGCTCTTCTGATTATTTTTCTGCGCATAAGTCTTTAAAAAGGAATGTCATCGGGAGTCAAATCCTGACTGCCGACTGTTTCCTGATCCTTTATTTCTTCTTTCACTGCTTCGCTTTTCTTAGATTTAGTTTTTGGCTTGGTTTCGGAAGCTTTTGCTTCAAGCGCCGGTTCTTCGGATTGAACTGCCTCTTCGGAAACTGCCACACCTTCCACAGTTTCTTTAACCAGCTTTTTGGAATCCAGAATGATCATGTCATCGATGACAATCTCGGTCGTTGTCCTTTGACTACCGTCCTGGGCAGTCCAGGAATGGGTAGCCAGCCTTCCCTCCACATAAGTCTTTCTGCCTTTGGAAAGAAGCTGGGAGCATAATTCCCCCAGTTTATTCCAGGCGACGATACGGTGGAATTCCGTCTCTTCGCGGGTTTCTCCTGTTTGAGTAGTCCAGGACCGGTTGGTAGCCAGGCCGAAAGTGCAAACAGCCGTTCCTGAAGGTGTATACCTAAGTTCCGGATCACGGGTAAGATTGCCGATGAGAATGACCTTATTGAGCGATCTGGCTGACATATCTTTTTTCTCCTTTTAATCCTTTTTAACTTTTTTGACGGTTTTTCCTTTTGCTTTTTCTAAGACTGTTTGGCTTTTTAAAAGTAAAAAACGAAGAACCGACTCCTCCATTTTCAACTTCTGGGAGAACTGACTGACTGCCCCGGGGTCTAATTCGAGATTGTAAATCCAATAATTTCCTTTCGTTTCTTTCTTTATGGGATAGGCCAGTTCTCTCTTGCCGAAGAGACTTTTTTTGACTATTTTTCCCTTGTCTTTAAGAAAATCTTCAATTTTTTTATCCAGCTTTTTCTCCTCGCTTTCAGAAAGGGCGCTATTTTCGATCAGCATCATTTCATATAGATTAACTGCATTCATTTGAGGTAGTATAGCAAATATAAATATAAATTTAAATGCCGAGCATGCACCGCAGGCAGAGCTTCATCATAATCATATGAATAAGTTCATTTTGACGCTGATTTTGGGGGTTACATTATTTAATATCATACTGACGGTAAGTTTTATCAAAGGCTATAGTCCTTCCCTCTTTGAGCCAAAACAGGAAAATGAAGAGGAGCAACAGCGGATATTGGATAAATATTCAATTGAAGCTTTAAAAATCCGCTCCTATATGGAGCAGAAAATTGAAATCGGAGAAATTTCCGCTAAAGGGAAAGAGTTTGAAACCAGATATTTCAAATTCGCCACAGACGGCAAAACCGTCACCGGACTCATCAATTTGCCGAGAGACACTCTCTCCCCCAATCCGGTTATCATTCTTCTGAGAGGTTACGTCGACCGCGAAATCTACACACCCGGAACCGGCAGTAAAAGAGTCGGTGAAGCATTTGCCTCTGCCAATCTGATCACTCTGGCCCCTGATTTCTTAGGCTACGGCCAGTCATCCTCACCTTCGGCCTATCCGTTGGAGGAAAGATTTGAAACCTATACCACCGCCGTCAATCTATTGAAATCAGTCGCCAATTTAAACGAGGCATTTTTAAAGTCAGGAATTCCCAATAAGGCGGATATGGGAAAAATCGGCATTTGGGGACATTCTAACGGCGGCCATATCGCGCTGGCTTTACTGGAAATCAGCGGAGTAAATTTTCCGACAGTCCTTTGGGCACCGGTTTCCCGCAGTTTTCCCTACTCCATACTTTTTTATAGCGATGAATTTGAGGATGAAGGCCGTTCATTAAGAAAAGTTTTGGCGGATTTTGAGAAAGACTACGACAGCAACAAATATTCAATTACTAAATATTTGGATGAGATTTCGGCACCCATTCAGCTCCACCAGGGAGAAGAAGACCTAGAAGTTCCCAGATACTGGTCGGATGAGTTTACGGAAATTTTAAAAGAAAAGAATAAAAATATTGAATATTACACTTATGCGGGGGAAAACCATAATTTCCAGCAGGGATCATGGAATACGGCCGTTCAAAGAAGCCTTAATTTTTACCGGCAGCATTTCTCTGATTTGGCCCCATGATTTGACGCGTAAGACGTTTGCCGGCAGTTTTCCCTGATTCCAGGGACGGTCAAACAAAAAAACGGGAATCTTCATAGCTTTGGCAATTTGCCCGGCATCCTCAATAAAGAGCCTGATGCTGAATTTTTTAGCGATGGAAACTTTATAATCCACATCGCTTTTAAAACCATTTTTCTCGTCAAAAAGATCCAAACGTGTTCCTTTATGCCAAAAACCGTGTTTTTCCAGCCACTGACCGGTAACTTTTCTCATTTGGACGGGTCTGGCAGTCACATAATGAACTAAGTGACCCTGGTCAGTCCACTCCCTGATGACCTTTTGCGCCTCGCCGACCGGTAACAAGGAAATTTGAAATTCCTCGCTTAAGACTAATTCATCGATAAGACCTCCAAATTCAGCACCCTCTTTATCAGTCAAATCGTTAAGATAATAAAAATCTAAAACTTCGGATAATTGAACTTCCTTTTGGTATTTGAGATTATACTTCTCCAAATATGCCGGATATGAATCACAGATGGTGTTGTCGATATCGATGCCGATGGTTATGGTTTTTTTAGTCTTCACACAAAATCGGTTTGAAAATTTTAATTATCACCATTATCAATACCGGTAATTTTTTTGATGATGGCGTTATGTATTACGATCGGGCCGCCGGGTGAATCCTGGACATTAAATCCTTTTTGGGCAATAAGGTCTCTTATTCTGTCTGCTTCGGTAAACTTGCCTGATTTTCTGAATTCTTCCCTTTGCTCCACTAATTCCTTGATATTTCTTGGCAGGGTGATGTCCTCCGCTTCCGCCTTAGCTTTTACTAAATCCAACCCCAGAACCTTATCGTAAAAGAGCAGTAAATCATATTTTTCATTAGCCGCAATACTGCTTTTTAAGGTTTCCCACATCACTGCCACTGCTTTGGCCATATTTAAATCCTCATTGACCGCATCTGTAAATTCCTGCCGGAAATTATGGCTAACCTTAACACCCGGGTTTTTACTCAATTTCAATTCCCCGACCGCCGACATTAAATTTTCATAGGCGCTCTGCGCCGCTTCCATGCCTTTCCAAGTGAAATTCATTTCCTTTCTGTAAGAAGCTGATAAAAATAATAATCTTAAAGCTGTCGGAGAAAAACTCTTTTTTATTAAATCAGCAACCCGGATAAAATTGCCGGCCGATTTGCTCATTTTCCCGCCCTCTACCATCAAATGGCCGGCGTGGAGCCAAAAATGCACAAATTGTTTGCCGGTGACTCCCTCGCTTTGGGCAATTTCGTTGGTATGGTGGATGGAGATATGATCGATGCCGCCCGTATGGATATCAAGTGTCGGACCCAAAATGGCCATGCTCATGGCCGAACACTCGATATGCCAACCGGGAAATCCCTTTCCCCAGGGACTGTCCCATTCCATTTGACGATTGACTCCCTGTGGGGTCAATTTCCAAAGTGCAAAATCGGTAATGTTTTTCTTGCCCGGGACTTTTTCCACACGGGCTCCGGATTTTAAGGAAGCTTCCAACTCTGAATATGTTTTGCCTGTCAGTTTTGCATAATCAGGCAGGCGTGAGGTGTCAAAGTATATACCGTCTGATGTTTTGTAGGTAAAGCCTTTTTTTGCCAATTGCGAAATTAATTTAACCATTTGCGGAATATATTCCGTGGCCCGGGTGATATGCTCCGGTTTTTTAATATTTAAAAGTTTAAGCATTTGAAAAAAATCTTCCGTGTAGAATCCGGCTATTTCCCAAACTGTCTTTTTCTCACGTTTGGCGCCTTTTTCCATCTTGTCCTCCCCGCTGTCGGCGTCCGAGGTCAGATGTCCGACGTCAGTGATATTCATGACCCTCTTGACTTTGAAACCGTTAAACTCCAGGGCTCTTTGCAAAATATCGGTAAAAATATACGTTCTGGCGTGTCCAATGTGGGCAAAATCATAGACAGTCGGTCCGCAGGAGTAATAGCTTACTTGGGGAGGTTTAAGCGGTTTAAATTCCTCAATTTTACGGGTGAGAGTATTATACAGTTTTAACATTTAACCTACTTTTATGTTCTTGCCCATTTCGATATCGGCAGCCGCCTTTCTTTTCTTTTTAGCAAAAAGGCTGCCCCGCGCTTGCTTGCCAGCCGGAGCGGCGATAGAGTGTTTTTGTTTTTTCTGTGCTTCTACAGCCAGGGCTTTTTTCTGTTCCTCCTCCTGTTTCATCTGGTCAAAAACAGAAGGCTTGGGAGGGCCTGACAGCGGCTTAAGATGGTCAGGCAATGCTGATTTAATGACTTTACGTGCCTTATCCATTTCACTTTCCTCCCTGGCGGCAAATTCCGCTCTTTTTTTTTCCATTTCCTGAGGTGTCAAATCGCCGCCCAAATTTTTCAGATATTTTACAAATTCATCCTCCTGAACAGGAGGTGCTGTACCCAAAGCCTGCTCCAGCATCTTTACCGGACTGACTGTCCCGGCTATCTGTTTGGCCGAATCTTTAACCGCTTCCGCTCCGCCTTCAATTATGCTGGTAATGATTTTTTTGACTTTGGACATTTTATGATTTTAGAAAAATCCGAGCCTGACTTTAGCCTCTTCACTCATCCTCTCAACTGACCAGGGCGGTTCAAAAGTCAGATTTACGTTGACTTTCTTTACTCCGGCTACTTTATGAAGTTCCACCTCCAGCGGATCGCGGATCAGATCAAACAAAGGACAACCCATGGTAGTTAAAGTCATTAAGACTTCTACCACTCCTTTTTTATCGGCTTTTACTTCATATATTAAGCCTAGATCGACTATCGAAATTCCCAATTCCGGATCCGGTACTTTTTTCAAAGCAGTCATCAGTTTTTTTTGCGTAACCATTTTAATACTCCCTTCTGCCTTCAAATGCGCGGGATAAGGTCACCTCATCGGCATATTCCAAATCCGCTCCGACAGGCAAACCATGAGCCAGCCTGGTAATCAAAAGTCCGTTTTTGTGAAATCCGTCTAATTCTTTTTTAATGTACATCGAAGTAGCTTCCCCTTCCATATTGGGATTGGTGGCTAAAATCAATTCTTTGACTGTGCCTTTCTCCAACCTTTTTATTAATTCGTTGATTCTGATTTCATCGGGCCCGATATTGTTGAGGGGGTTGATCGCGCCGTGAAGCACATGGTAAATTCCTTTATATTTGCCGGTTTTTTCTATCTGAAAAACATCAACCGGACTTTCAACCACGCAAATCATCTCAAAATTCCTGTTTTGGCTTTGGCAGATTCCGCAGGGATCGGTTTCGGCAATATTGCAGCAAACAGAACAAAAAACAATCGATTTTTTTAAACCCGAGAGAGCATTGGCCAAAGATTCCAATTGCAGTTGCGGAACATTTAAAAGATATAGGCTTAACCGGCTGGCAGTTTTCGGACCGATACCAGGAAGGCGCTGAAACTGCTCGATCAATCGTTCAATGGCTTTAGGAAGAACGGACATTGTCACTTTATTTTATCATCTTACCCGCGGCGGCGGAAAGATCCGAAGTAATTGAGGAGATTTTCAATTTCGGAAAGTTTTTCGCGGGGGGGATATATATCGTATCCGTAACCCAAACTGCATCCAGGGGTGAATCCTGAAGAATCTTATCAGCACCGCCGACAAAATCGGCGTGAGTGGCCGCGGCTATAACTTTTTTCGCCCCTTTTTCTTTAAGAAGGAAAGCGGCATTCATCAGAGTACCGCCGGTGACAATGACATCATCGACAATAATGGCGGTTTT
>MFJU01000020.1:22708-28123 GCA_001779315.1 Candidatus Gottesmanbacteria bacterium RIFCSPLOWO2_01_FULL_42_22
TCATCGAAAGGATTTTATGCGCCCTGTCCAAATCGCGCTTTTTTTCAATCAAAGCCAACGGCAAATCCAGGCTTTCGGCAAATTTCTGCGACCGCTTCAAAGCTCCGGCATCGGGAGTAATCACCACTACTTCCCCTTCCAGTTCTTTAACACGAACCCTAAAAATTTCCAGTCCGGAAATATGGACTACGGGAATTTTAAAAAATCCCAATATGGATTCATTATGCAGTTCCAAAGTCACCAGTTTATCAAAACCGACGGATTCAATCATCTTGGCCACAACCAGCGCTGAAAGGCATTCGCCGGGACGGTGGATTCTGTCCTGCCTGGCATAGCCGTGATAAGGTAAAACAGCCACCATTTTCTTCGGTTCCCCCCGTTTGACGGCATCTCCCATCAGTAAAAACTCCATCAGATGCTCATCAACCGGATTTGAGAGGGACTGGATGATAAAAACCGTCTTGCCTTCAACATCCTCTTCAATTCTGACGCGGCATTCGGAATCGGCAAAGCGGATAATCTCGGCTTTTCCCAACGGCAATTTTAAATTTGAAGCAATTTTAGTAGCTAAGTCCGGATTGGAATTACCGGCAAAAATGACAGCATCCATCAATGAAATCTATTATGAGTCTTTAAGAAGTCTTTTTCAACCCCACGAATTGGGGGTCCCTAAAAAAGGATTCACCATTTTTTTTAATTAGCAGAAGTTTTTTTGCGGAAGAAGACCCACCAGACCATTACCAGGCTATATCCCAGGTAAAGAGTCAACTGGCCATAATCCATCTGTCTGGTGATACCGAAAACTGCCTTTATCATCTCAGAGATAAAATTCGTTTGTTCCGGCAAAATATGAAAGGTCAACCTGCCGAATACCGGTATAAAACCGGCTTCGGTAAATTCATGGACACCGCGCGCCAGAAGCCCGGCAGCAAATAGGATCAATAAAGTACTGGTTATCCTGAAAGCGTAAAAAATCGGTAATCTTAATGTCGCCGTAAATAAGCCCCATGAAACCAAAAGAGCCAACAGCGCGCCGGCCGAAAAGCCGGCCAGGATTTTTTGAGGACTGGCCGAAAAAAAGACGGTTGATAAAAAAAGCACGATTTCAAATCCTTCCCTGACTACGGCTGTAAATGCCAGCAGAAATAAGCCTTTTTGCTCTTCCTGCTGGACGTTTTTTTTAATTTTTTGCAGAAGTTTGGTTTTGTACTTACCGAAATAATTATGCAGGAAAAAAACCGCCCAGGTGATAAAAACTGCTGAAATTATCATCAGGATGCCTTCGATAATTTCCTCCGTGCGGCCTCTATAAATCTGCTGTATCCTCAAACCGAACAGGCTGCCGATAATCAACAAAAACGAACTTACCAGGGCTGCCGATCCGCTTGCCCACCAGACCGTGCGCATACCCTTTTTATCACCCAATTTAGACAAAATGCCCAGGATGGCAGCCACAATCAGTGAAGCCTCAATTACCTCCCGGAAAGTGATTAAAAACGACGGTATCATGTCTAAATAGTTACTATAGCAGTCCTAGTTTCCCACCGTCAAGCCTGTCTAGCTTGACAAGAAAGGTTTGTATGATAAATTATGAAGCAATGGCAAACGGCCCTGAAAGAGAAACTGTTCTTCCTGTTCATCTTCAACCATTAACCCTTACACCAACAACTATCTATCGCGCGGTAGATTTAAATATTCAAACTGAACTAAAACCAAGATATAGTCAACCCCCGAATCTTTTATCGCTTATCGGACTTGTCAGCGAAATGAAAAGACAGGGAATCGAAGTTGATACTATTGCCGGAGGATTGCCTCCAGAAGCACCTCTTGATTATCTTTGGCGAGAACATTTTACCATTACACCATTTTTCCTTCGTGAGGAATATAAAGCCTTTCATGGATTACAATATGCCGGAGCAGAGGGCAATTTTGAACTCAGGACTTGGGTAGCAGAAGACATATCGAAATTAAGCGGGAAGACTGTAACCGAAAAAAATATTTTAACTCTTCCCGGTTCGCAATATGGCCTGGCAACATCTCTAGTTACATTGTGTGAGTCAGGAAAAAAAGTGGCTTTAACCTCAACACCGACATATTCCGCCTTTATGCAAGCAGCAGAATACAATAATCATATTCCGGTAATTGCCGTCGAATCTGATGAACATGGCATGCTTCCAGATAAATTAGAAGAAACCATTACGACCCTTCTGGAAAAAGGATACGATATAGGTTTGACTTATGAAATGGTCTACAAAAATCCCAGCGGTGGAGTGTTAACCGATGAACGCGGTAAAAAGCTTAACGGTATTTGTAAAAGTTACGGCATTCCTCTTCTTTTGGATTATGCTTACTACAAATTATCCAAATCAGATAATCCTCCAAACATTGATTATTTAGACAAGAATATAATTCTCGTATTCACGGCATCTAAACTGTACGCACCCGCAGAAAGAGTGGCTTGGGCTACAATTTTAGGGGATGACTTATACAAAAAGCTAAAGTCAAAAAAGGAAGCAGATATGATTATGACTCCGGCAAGAACTGAATTGGAATTTTTTGATTTCGCTCAAACTGAATTAGAAAATAAAACCCCCTCACTTGTAGAGCGTTATAATGAGGGCATTGATAAAGCCATGGAAGCTATTAATCAGCATGAGGACATATTCCGAGCTATCAAACCTGAAGCAGGAATGTTTGTCTGGGTGGAAGTCCCACCGGGCTTATCAACCTATGCTAATTTAGGTAGAATCTTACAAGAACAAAAAATAGCATATGCTCCGGGAGCTTGGTTTCAACCGAGACAAATTCGCATACTAGACGGCTCATTAGTCGGTATACAACCGGTTGATAATTTTTTCAGAGGTTGCGCGGTTACTGAAGAACCGGAAAAAATCTTTGGAATTTTCAACCGTTTAGCCGGAATATTCAGAGAAATAGCCAAAGAACAAAATATTAAGCTTTTTGACATAGAAACAAAATCTCAAGATGTAAATTCTAATTTCATATTTCAGGCTAATTAGCTTGACTTTGCCTTTCCTTGTGCTACAGTAAGGCCGATTATGTCAGCCGAAATTTCCCGGGCAGTCGAAGAAGCCCTTTCTATCGCTCCGTCTGAACCTATGGGTAGAAATTTTGACCCTAAGGGTGAGGGTAGTTCGTTTACTGCTTTTTTGACTAATGAAGTAAATAAGTGGAAAAATGAAGATCGGGTATTTAAACGGCAGTTCGAAGCGATGTTAAATCAATTGACTGCGGAACAACAGGAAGCTTTTGTTTTCTATCTCGCCCTTACAGGCTGGGAGCTGGCTGACAGATTGGAATCATCGAGTATTCCCTTTACGGATGAAGAGAAAACACAGACGGCCGGAACAGCCGCCAAAACTCTGTTTGAATTTATCAGAAGACCGGAAACGAGAAGCGAAGCAGCTGCGGATGACCGTACCTGGCGGCTTCTAAACAGAGGCGCTTATACTCCTGATAAAAAAAGGGAAAAGACAGCTGCTGAGGCAGCACAAATAATCACGCACCTGAAACAAGTATACTTGGGTAGATGGACAGTTGAGGAAGAGATAAACGAAAAGGATATTCTGCTGGCTGGGAAGCTGTTTGAACAGGGAAAGGATTTTAAGGCGCTTTTGGAAAAAGAAGACCGGCCGGCTGAAATCAGGGAATGGATCGATATAAGGAAAACGGCATTAAAATTCTGCCTGGAAAACGGCATCGATCCGGAACCGTTAAGGGATTTCATTATCGGCAATATCTCGCTGAAAGGCGATATGGAATCCCAATACAACGATGTACCCGAAAGAATGGGCTTCCGGGGCGCTAAAAGGAAACGGATCAACAGAAGAGCCGACGCATATATGGATATTCTGGAAAGGACGGATGTCAATCCGACCGGATACCAGGCATTGGGAACCGGCTGGCGGGGGCTAATTAACCATCATATCGAATATCTGAACAGTTTTAATCTGACCGGTTATGTTCCGGAAAACGGTTCATTCGTCAGTTACGGGGCGACCGACGGAATTACCAGAGCTTACATGCTGGCTAGATACACATTACACCAGGAATTGTACGGCAACAAACCGCGAAAATATGAATATAGCCCAAAAATCCTCTTCCCTACTCCCGGCTTTACCATACTTGGTAAGTTACCCCGGGAACTGGGAATACAAACTGTGGAAATGGTCACCGACAAAAAAGATAACTTTTTCTACAATCCTCAAAAATTAAAAGAGTTTTTGGAAAAGGAGGAAAACCAGGATGTTCTGATTGTAGATTTATCGATTATCAACAACCCTGTCTCAACCATCGTCCCGCCCGAACAATTAAAACAGGTCCTGGAGGTCCTGGAAAATCACCGAGGAAGAAACGGCGCCAAAGTAATCGTCATCAACGACTGCGCTTATCTGGGGATGGGCAATCAGAAACAGTTGAAAAGAAACGGGGAAATAATGAACAGCTTTAAAAGAAGAATTGACGTTTTGCCGATGACAAAGATTTTCGGCCGGCCTTCATTTCGGGGCGGCTTTGTCGGAACACCGGATGAAGCTTTGGCCACTCACATTCCGGCAATTACCAAACTGACATCACCGTCCGTATCCTATGCCATGATGGCGGAAGCCATGGCCATCTGGGACTTTGTCAAATTTGAGGACCAGTTGAGTTTTTTTGACATGCTTCATCACCGGCAGAAAAAATTATTGGAAATATTAAGCGTCAGGCCGGATATTTTTAATTTGGATGAATATATCTTAAGCGGTGAAGAAGACGATCAGGAAATGAAGGAGGTCAACGGTGAACAGAGAAAATCCGAGGATGAGCTGGCCGCCTTTTACCTGTATGTCCAGGTTCAGGATGGAATAGATCCTCTGGATATTCCCTATCGCACACGTTGCTATGTCAATAATGAAGATACTTTTTATTTAAACAGCAAAAGGAAAGGGCCGAAATATGTCAGATTTGCGTTGGGCGTTGAATCATTATCCGACGAAAAAGTTGAAAAAATAAAAAAGGAACTGATCCACTGGAAAAAAGTAACTGATTTTGTTAATTTTACCTAAACTGAAAAATTGCTCAGAAAATCAATTCGGGTCAGAACATCCAACGGCTTTCCCTGCTTATCAGTGATGATCACCATCTCTTTTTCCTTAAGAGCCTGGGCCAGCTGGGTTTCGGAGGCGGTTTCCGGCAGACTGATAAAATCCCTGTCCATAATTTCGGCAACACTGACCGGGATTTTGCTGTTGCCGTAAAGGCTTTTAATAAGAATTGATTCCGTCAGTGTACCGACGACTTTTTTATTTTCAACAACGGGTAATTGGGATATTTGGTATTGGCGCATGAGTTTCACGGCTTCTGCCGGGGTGGCTGCCGATTGGACGGTTATAAAATGAAGTTTTTTATTCAGAA
>MFJU01000021.1 GCA_001779315.1 Candidatus Gottesmanbacteria bacterium RIFCSPLOWO2_01_FULL_42_22
CTACCGGCCACACCAATCGCTTAACTATCTGACTCCGATGGAGTATTATCTATTGAAAAAGAAAGGAGAAGTCTACGGGAGGTTATGAACCAGGACAAATATTTGCTTTATCAAGAGGTTTTGTGATATTATTAAACATGTTTCCTCAAACATCACCCTTACCCACAATTTGTTTCTGCGGCAGTTTTAAATTTTATAACGCTATGGAGAAAGCGGCGCTAAACGTAAGAAAGCTGGGATTTAAAGTGATTGTGCCTCAACCTTCCCATATCAGGCACGGACATAAACCGGCGGAATTGAAAAATAAGTATGATTTAAAAACTCTGACCCGATGGGAAGGTGAAGGGGCTTTTTCCCATTTAGAGAACATCCGCAAAAGCGATCTGGTTTATATCTTCAATAAAAATTCCTATTTAGGTCCGGCAGTAACTGTGGAAATCGGTTTTGCCTTAGCCTTAAAAAAGATCATCCTGTCTTATTCTAAAATTAAAGATATCACCATCACCAATTTTATATCCCGGGTCCTGCCGCCTCAGAGATTAAACTCTTATTTAATGAAGTTATATAATGTTTAAAATGACTCATAGAATGAACACTTTTGACTGGGGAGAATTGACGGAACTTCATGTGCATGTAGGCTCGGCTGTTGATCCGGCTATCATGTGGGAAATTGCCCATGACCAGGGTATTAAACTGCCCACCCGCAATTACTGGGATTTTGAAAGACTGATAACCGTTTCCGGTAAAACCACTTATCAGAAGTACCTCGACTTATTCGCCTGGACGGAACTGATACAGTCTTCACCTGAAGCCATCGATAAAAGCGTCTATTCAATTGCCTCTGGTGCTTACCGCAAAAACAACATTACGACTTTGGAGATAAGATTTAACCCGATGAAAAGGAACCGGGGCGGAGAAAGGGATTTGGACCATATCATCTTGGCCGCCATCCACGGCATGGAGAGAGCGATGCTGGCCTATCCGCTAAGAGCCGGTTTGATAATCTGTTTTGACAGGTCATTTGACTCTAAATTGAATACCATCTTAGCCCGCAAAGCCATAAAATATGCTAAAAGGGGTGTGGTGGGCATTGATTTGGCAGGACCGATCAGTAAATCATTTGATGTTTCTTCTCTGGTGCCATTGATTAATGATTGCCGCAAGAGCGGTCTGGGGGTTACCATCCATACAGGAGAGGCCACCGGGGCGGATGAGGTCAGAAAAGTGGTAGAGCTCCTCTCACCTGACCGGATCGGGCACGGAGTCAGATCAACGGAAGACGACAGTCTTTTGGATATTTTGAGGGAACGGGGAACTGTTTTGGAGATTTGTCCCAGTTCCAATATCCATACCGGAGTGGTGTCAGACCTGGTTAAATTCAGGGAGATTTTCCTGCGGCTGAAAAAACACCGGGTTTTATTTACCGTCAACACCGACGGACCGGAGATGCTGATGACTAATCTGAAAAACGAATATCAACTTTTGGAAAAAAATAATATTTTAAGCAGGGAAGATTTGTTGTCGGCCACCAAAGTTGCCAAAAAAGCCAGCTTTATCAAAAATGGATAATTCTAATTATTACGGTCAAAAAATCTTACCTTCTGAAGGCTTAACTTTCGATGACGTTCTGCTGATACCTAATTACAGCCAAATAAAAAGGGATGAGATCGATGTTTCCGTCAAATTAACCGACGGCATAAAACTTGGCATACCGATGATGTCAGCTCCGATGGATACGGTTACAACTTCAGCGATGGCTATAGCCTTAGGTAAACTTGGGGGTTTGGGAGTAATCCACCGTAACATGACTATTGAGGATCAAAAACAGGAAGTAATTAAAGCCAAGAGAGAGTCTGTTTTTGTAGGAGCGGCTGTTGGTATCGGCCAAGATTTGGCAGAAAGAGCAGCCTCTTTGGTTGCCTCAGGCACTGATGTTTTGGTCATTGACAGCGCCCACGGCTATTCAAAATGGGTGATTGAAGCAACACAATTTATCTCTAAAAAATATCCGAATGTTGCCCTTGTTTCCGGTTCGATTGCTACTTCTGCGGGAGCCAAAGCCATAATTGAAGCCGGAGCTGACGCTCTTCGGGTCGGGATGGGTCCCGGCTCCATCTGTTCGACCAGAATTGTGGCCGGTATGGGAGTGCCGCAAATTACAGCTATATTAGAAACCGTTTCCATCGCTAAAAAATATAACATACCTGTTATTTCTGACGGAGGTTTGCGCTTCTCCGGAGATATTGTCAAAGCGCTTGCCAGTGGGGCTTCTGCTGCTATGTCCGGTTCACTATTGGCGGGTACTTTGGAGACTCCCGGTAAAATAGAAACTTATGAAGGAAAGAAGTATAAACCCTATCGGGGGATGGGTTCGCTAGCTGCTATGAAACAAGGCTCAAGCGCCCGTTACGGACAGGAATACAGGAAGGGACAGGAGAAAAAATTGGTAGAGGAAGGAGTCGAAGGCCTGGTGCCTTTCAGGGGAACTGTCGAAGAAGTTGTTGCCCAACTTGTTGGCGGTCTTAAATCAGGCATGTATTATGCCGGTGTTAAAACAATAGAAGAACTCCGGGAAAAAACGCGTTTAATGAAAGTCACCCAGGCTTCTCTTGCCGAAAGCCATCCGCACGATATTTTAATTAAAAAATGATCTTAATTGTTGATTTCGGATCCCAAACAGCCCATCTGATCGGCAGAAGAGTCAGGGATTTGGGAGTTGAAGTAAGAATCGTCCTGCCGAAAGAGGCTGTTTCGGCCGTAAATAAATTCAAACCCAAAGGCATTATTCTTTCCGGCGGTCCCTCGTCAGTTTATGCGTCCAAAGCCCTTTTGATAGACCGGAAAATATTTAATTTCCCCATCCCCGTTTTAGGCATCTGTTACGGCTTACAGCTGATGGCTCATCAGTTAGGCGGAAAAGTCGCTCCCGGAAAGAAAAAGGAATACGGACCGACAATCTGCCAAATCAAAACTGATAACTTATTATTTAAGGATTTGCCGCCATCTTTAAAAGTCTGGATGAGCCATTTTGACCAGGCAGTCAAACCTCCAAAAGGAGCTAAAATCTCAGGTTCCACCCTCTCGGTTAAGATCGCTGCTTTGGCTGATGATGACCATAAACGTTACGCCATTCAGTTCCATCCGGAAGTCCATCATACGGAAAAAGGCAATAAAATCCTGGCCAACTTCGTTTTCAAAATCTGCCATGAAAAGTCTGAAATCAAAACTTGGGATGTTCAGTCAATGATTGAAGACATCAGAAAAAAAATCGGCAGTCAAAAAGCGGTTTGCGCTCTTTCCGGCGGTATAGATTCCACAGTAGCTGCCGCTTTGACATACCGGGCGATTGGGGACAGGCTGGTCTGTTTTTATGTGGATACCGGCTTGATGCGGGAAGGCGAGACTGGAGAAATTGTCAAAAATTTCCGCAGGCACTTTCCTTTTAAAGTTGAAGTTATCAAAGCCGAGGAAATTTTTCTGAAAAACCTGAAAAGGGTGACTGATCCGGAAGAAAAAAGAAGAATAATCGGAGAAACTTTCATTCGGGTGTTTGAGAAAAATGCGGAAAAAATCGGGGCTAAATTCCTGGTTCAGGGCACTATTTATCCCGATGTCATCGAAAGCCAAGGGACAGAGCACGCCGAAAAAATAAAAACCCATCACAATGTCGGCGGACTCCCTGAGAAGCACAACTTTAAAATAATCGAACCTCTGAGAATGTTTTACAAAGACGAAGTCAGGCAGCTGGCTGAAAAAATGAAGATTCCGGATATTTTTATCCACCGTCATGTTTTCCCGGGCCCGGGGCTGGCTGTCAGAATCATCGGAGAGGTCACCGGGGAAAAATTGGAGATTTTAAGGAAAGCGGACTCAATTGTGGTTGAGGAAATTAAAAAAGCCAAGTTATATGAAAAAATTTGGATGGCTTTCGCCGTCTTCACCGGGGTGAAATCTACCGGAGTGACGGGGGATGAAAGGAAATATGGGGAAACGATTGCCGTCCGGGTGATTGAGTCGAAGGATACCATGACGGCTGACTGGGTAAAACTGCCCTATGAAGTCTTAGAGAGGATTGCTGAAAGAATTGTCACTGAAGTCTTCGCAGTCGTCAGGGTGGTTTATGATATCACCACTAAACCTCCGGCCACCATGGAATGGGAATAAGCACCTGTCATCTTAAATCGTTTCCAATTTGAAAATGAAAGCGATTAATTGGACTATCCAGTAGGCGGCAAATATCACAAAAAAACCGATGATGGCATAAGTTATTTTATTTTTAGCTGAAGCGGCTTTTTTGGGATCTCCCAAAGAGGTCAGGAATTCGAAACCTCCCCAGATCAAATAAGCCAGGAGGATCAGGCCGGCGATCGGTAAAATTATGGGAATGGCGTTATTGAGCAGCGAGGAAAGATTGGTGAATTTACTGTTGTCTAAAGGTCCTTCAATAACAGTGGTAGCTCCGGGTAAACGAAGGTCTTGGACAATCTGCATAAATTTATCTTAACACAGTAATTTAAGGAACAAAACCAGGTATCTCCAATATATCTATAGCGATAATTTTCAAAAGGAAAAGGGAGAAAATCAATAGTAAAAGCCCGGAAAGGGATGAGACAATGATTTCTTTGGCCATAGCCACTTTTTCCGGATTGCCTCCTGATGTCAGATAAAGGAAGGCGCCGTAAAGGAAATAGAGAAAAGCTACCGCTCCGGCAAATTTCAGGCCAATCCCGTAAATAAATTCGGTCACAAACCCTCCCAGGTCTGTTGAAATACACCCCACCGCCGTCCAAATCCCGGTTCTTCCGTACTCTCCATTTTCGTTTACCATACAATCAAGGCAGTCACCCTGAAATTGTGGATCAACCTGATCACACAATGCTCTCAATGTTGGTAAAGGTTCGGGAGGGGGAGCTTTTGGGGAGGGCGGTAAGCATTGCGGGCAAGTGACGCATTCCGGATGAGTGCATTTGTAGGCATGTTTTTCACCACATTCACTGCAGAAAGGATCAATCGTCGGCGTCGGCGATGGCTCCGGTTGGCAGCAGACAATCTTTACTCCCTGGCAAATTCCTTCACCGGGCGCGACAGGATACTTACATTCATCAATATTCACGCATGTATTAGGTTCATTACAGAAAAATGTTCCTATTGGATGAACAGTGAAAGTGGCTGTGGCAATGACCTGTGTCAGATCTTTTACCAGCTCAATAGTGTGTTGTTCTCCGCCCGGTTTTGTAGATTGTGGTTTGAGAGTAAAGACAATGGGATTAGGTTTCCAGTCAAAAAGATTACCTTCATCCCTGTATTGAGGATCTCCAGAATTCAAATGGTAATTATCTAAATTTATCTTCCGAGATAATGGAATTTGGGAATTATCAGCGAAGGTTATTTTTACATCCCAATCAGAGCTGGCATCATATAGGCCGTTAGTTGAAGTCACTTCAATTTTTACATCAATCGGCTTCTCTATAATCCGATAATGCCCTATGCATAAATCGAAATCGGGTTGATTTCCGGGATGTACTCTGAGAAAAAAGGATTTGATACCTTCAGTTCCAACAAATGGACAAATAAGACTGGTATCTATATAAGGACGTTCGTCCGAGACAAGTGAATTTGGTGAATTTAATGAGAGATTTTCGTGCCCTCTATTTGAACATAATGCGGGAGATAAAGGGTATGTATCTACATTCGTTTCCAATAGGTCAGGAGTTCCGTCAGAATCTGTATCAGGATATATCTTCTGAATTAAATCTTTATCAGGAATTTTACTTAAATCAAATGAAAATTTTACCCTGCTTGCAATACCTTGGAAAAGGTCATTTGTGCCCGGAGTTTTACAATCAATCGGATCAATGCATTCCACTTTGAATCCGCAGGCATCATCCTCAAAAGGGGGCTGAGCAATAACCTTATAAGGGTTTATCAGGATTAAAAACTGGAAAAAAAATGCCAAAAGAAATATTTTTAGAATTTTCATTTAGGTGAAGCCGGGGATGTTCAGGATATCGACCCCGACGACTCGAAGGAGGAAAATGGCAAAGAGGATGATGAGGATCCCCAGGATTGAGGAGACAATCAGATCCTTGCCGTTTTTCAGCTTTTCCGGGTTTCCAGAGGAAGTCAGGACCATTCCGCTTCCGGCTAAAACCGCCAGGAAAGCAATACCGCCGGCCATGGAAAAAACAATCGTCAGAAGCTGCTGGACATAATCCGCGGGATTGGTTGAGAAGCAACCCAGGACAGTATAATAGGTATGTTCTTTAGGAAGGCCGCTAGTGGCGTCATAAAGGCATTTTTGGCAGGCATCCCAATCGGAGGGTTTGGGATTTATGTCGCGGTTGCACCAGCCGCAAAGGTCACAGGTGGGTATGCCGGTAGGTGTGGGCGTCTGCGCCACCACAGGTGTTATAATAAATATGGAAAGAGCAAACGATAAAAACAGAACCAGAAAAAACCTGGGCATTAAATCCAGTGTATACCGATTGCATTTAAAAATGCAATCGAGTATATACTCGATCGTCTGGAAACTTTAATTCATTAACGATCGGTATAACAGAAACGGAAATCCATTCTCAACCAATGCTTCGTAAATTGAAAATAATCATCATTCCCTTCTTCATTATTCTTTATTCATTATTCTTTATTCAAAGTGTTCAGGCCGATGAGCTTTCCGAAATCGAAAAAAAACTGGCTGATTTAAAACACGCTCTTCAACTGTCAGTTTCGGCAACATCCCCTTTGGAAAAAAATCTGGACAAACTGAAAACAAATTTAGCTGATATCCGGAACCGGATCAAACTGACTGAAGCTGAAGTGGAACGCAAGGAAAAGGAGGTAGCCGAAGGTGAAGATCTTTTGGGGGTTGCCCAGGAACTGTTAAGCGATAAGGTCAGGCAGATTTATATCACCTCTTCCCAATTTTACAGTCAAAGGCTGCTGCTTTTTTTGGGTAAAAATCTGACTGAAGCAGTCAGGGAATTCGGCTATCAGAAAAAAGTCATTGAAAACGACAGAGATACGATTGTGAAAGTTGTCTTGTATATCAAGGATTTGGAACAGAAGAAAGCTGATCTGGAAAAGGAAAAATTGAGACTGGCGGCTGTCAAGAAAGAAACAGATGAGCAGGCCTCATTCCTTGCCGGAGAAATAGAAGGGGCCAAAAAATACCAAAAGGTTCTATCATCGCAGATTGCCCAGCTCTCTACCCGCCAGCAGCAGCTTTTGGCACAAAAACTGTCCAGTTTGGGATTACCGACTTCTCTGGGGGGAGGACCGTTATATTGTACTGATGACCGCAAACTTGATCCGGGTTTCCGGCCGGCTTTTGCCTTTTTTACTTACGGCATTCCCCACCGGGTAGGTCTTAACCAATACGGAGCTTACGGCAGAGCCAAAACAGGCCAATCCTATAAAGACATACTCAATGCCTATTACCAGGGTATCAGCTTCGAAAAAAAGGACCCGAATATGAAGATAAAAGTGGCCGGATACGGAGAAAAATCGCTGGACGATTATCTGTTGGGCATTTATGAAATGCCCGGGGACTGGCCGCTGGAAGCTCTTAAAGCACAGGTGGTGGCCGCCCGTTCTTATGCCTTGGCCTACACAAATAACGGGGCTAATGAAATTTGTACAACCCAGGCCTGCCAGGTCTATAAAGGCGGCAATAAAGGCGGTAATTGGGAGAATGCGGTAAGAGAAACCAGCGGAGAAGTCATCATGCATAACGGGGAGGTTGTTAAAGCCTGGTATGCTTCCACCTTCGGCGGCTACTCTTTTACTTCCGGAGATGTCTGGGGGTCAGACCGCGGCTATACCAAAAGGATGAGGGACACCAATGGCGATGTCAGCAGTTTTACTGATCTTACCGACCGGGCTTATGACCGTGAATCACCCTGCTTTTATGCTGCGCAGGGTTTTCGGACAGAATATGCCAAAAGCGCCTGGCTTAAAGTTGACGAAGTAGCGGATATTGTGAACGTACTGCTTTTAGCCAAAAGTGATTCCTCAATCCAGCAGCACTTATCCCAGACAGACAAAGCAAATCCTGACGGGACTGATACCTGGGATTCCGGACGGGTAAAGAATGAATTAAAGGCAAGAGGCGGTACTCCATACAATTCAATTTCCGAAGTCAGTGTCGATTGGGATAAAGGAACAGGCAGAGTGACTTCGGTCAGAGTTTCGGGAGATGCGGGCACGAACAGTTTTGAAGCAGTAGAATTTAAGAACTTTTTCAACCTGCGGGCTCCTGCCAACATTCAGATAGTCGGTCCGTTGTATAATACTGAGAGAAAGTAGATTGCTGTGCCCGATATCTTTGTCGCCCGTCCAGGAAAAAAAAATACTGTTGCCAAAGTGACGGCTCCCAAAATTAAGCCAAATCGCGACCTTTCCTCATTTTTGTTCATGCCTGACGGCATGCGTTTTGAAACGCAGGAACCCGGGGAAGTTATTATCCTTCTTCTCCGCCGTCATGGCGTCACCAACCTTCCCTGGCTGTTGACCGGGTTAGCCCTGATTATTTTTCCGGTCATAATATTGCCGCTTATATTAATTAACCGGACTGTACCGGCGGCACCTCCTTTTTTATTCAACTCCATTATCCTCCTGTGGTACCTTTTTACTTTCAGTTATCTTTTGGTGAATTTCATCCTTTGGTACTTTACCGTTTCCATCGTCAGCAATGAAAGAATCATCGATATAGACTTTCTAAATGTTTTGCATAAAAAATTCTCTGAAACCAGAATCGCCAAAGTCGAAGATGTCACTCAAAGAACAGGCGGATTCATCCAGGCATTTTTCAATTACGGTGATGTTTTTGTCCAGACAGCAGCCAACGAACAGGTCTTCCAGTTTCATGCGGTACCCCAACCTGATGAAGTTGTCAGGATTATTAATCAATTAATGGGTAAAGAGGAAGAGGAGAATGAAAATAAATGAATCCAGATGATTTTATCAGCGGACTGTTTAACCAGCTGCCCGGCCTGATTGTTAAAGTATTTACCGTCACCATGATGATTTTCCATCTCCTGTTTTCCGCCATTATTCTAAGGCAAACCAGGATTATGACGAAGGTAGTTGAAGCTAAAATTTCTCCGACTTTGGTGGCAGTGACGGTAATCCATTTATTAGCCTCACTTTTTGTTTTAATTTGGGTTATCCTGTTATTGTGAGTTATGTTCCACTTAAAGTCCGCTAAAATTACCGCTCCTTCAAACGGGAGGCGGTGGGGAGGCTGTTTGGTGGAGGGAGGGCTTTTAATTCTATTGGAAGTGGAAACGGACGGAGATGTCATTGCCTCCCATTCCGGAAAGGCTATTCTTGACCAGATAATTAATTCATTTCAAACATCTTTTAAACAGAACAAACTGAATTTAAAAGATCTTTTGGATGAAGTGGCTTCTAATCCCTTTATAAAAAATTTGATATTAGGTTTACTCGAAGAAAATCTGCTAACAGTTGGCTGCCTGGGAGAAGCATCAGCAGTTTTAGTCAGGGACCAAGTGGCAGGACAGATACTCGCAGGCCAAAATATATCTAAAGGCGAGGTTAAAGCAGGTGACAGGATTATCTTTTATTCTGCTGATTTTGGCCGAAATTGGGAGGAAGGACAACTTTCTGAAATTTATAAATTCTCCAATCTGGCGGATTTCGAAGAAATTCTTTCCCCCAAACTCGCTTCCAATGAAAAGTTTACCGGAAATGCTGTTTTGGCTGCTGAAGTAAGTGTGCAGGAGGAATTTTCAGCTCCTGAGGATATCGTTTATTCACTGAAGCCAAAATATTTTAAATTAAAGTTTTTGCTATCCCTCTGGCAGACGCGAAAAACACTCATGATAATTTTGGCTTTAATTCTCCTTTTGATCATCAATATAACAGCCGGAATCATCAGGATGAAGCAGGTATCCAAAACCAAAGAAATAAGTCAGGAATTGGCAACCGTCAAACAACAATATGAGGAGGCCGGAGGAATTCTGGATTTAAATCCGGTCAGAGCCAGGGAACTCTTATCAAGCAGTAAATTGACCCTGGGAAAACTTCTGAAAAACTCCAAAAGAAATTCCCGTGATTACAATCAGATTAATGATTGGCTGAAGAAGGTTTCGGAAAGCGAAGTAGCTGCTTACCGCATTTATAAATTCACGGATGTGCCTGTTTTTTTTGACATGACTTTGATTAAAGCAGATGGGGAAGCGGATAATGTCTCCGCCTATCAGGAAAAAAAGGTTATTTTGGATAACAGCCATAAAACACTCTATTTTCTCTCCACCAACTCCAAAGAATCTGCTGTTTTGGCAGGCTCCGATAATCTCAAAAATCCCCGCGGCATTGCCGTCCACGGAAGTACGGCCTATTTTCTGAATGAGGACGGCATATTTGCCGTGGATTTGGGCAGTAAAAAGGCAGGTAAAGTCATTGAAAAAAGCGAGCGTTGGGGAGAGATTGCTGATATAGAGGCTTTCGGAGGCAATCTTTATCTTTTAGATACTGCCAAAAATAACATTTGGAAATATATCGCCGCTGAATCCGGTTTTTCTCCGATCATCAGTTACCTGAATGAAGGCATAAGCGTCAATTTGGCTGAAAGTAAAGAATTAGCTATAGACGGATCCATCTGGGCAGCCGGTTCTGATAATTTATTTAAATTTACCGCCGGCAGCCTGGAGCAGTTCGCCCTCCAGGGCATAAGCGACTCGATTACTTCAATTGACGGCATTTCGACCAGCGATGAGAATGAAAGAGTATATATTTTGGATAAAACATTATCGAGGATTATGGTTTTCGATAAGGACGGGTTATACCAGTCTCAATACCAGTGGGATGAGCTTAAAAACGCCAAAGATTTTATGGTGACGGAAAAAGAAGGCAAGATATATGTTCTGGTCGGCCACAAAATCCACGCTATTGAAATTAAGTAGTTACTTACCGACCTGATAGACACCGATAAATTCGCTGTTGCCTGAATTAAACGGTTTATAAAACTTCTTCATTTCCTTCAGTTTTCCCTCCAGTATTCCGAATTGAGGTCCGCGGGAGATAAAATACATCCACCTGGCGGGCGGAATTTGATTTATCTTACTGAGAGAAGCAAAAGTAATCTTATCTTTCCCGTGAAGATAGACCCAAACACCGTCTTCAGGATTTCCGCTGTCATCCCTGACCAAAACTAACGTTTCTCCTGCAGCTGATTTATTAATGACGAAATCAGCCGCTTCTTTAACACCATACCCGGAAGTCCAGTTCTGAAAATAGTCGTAAAAATCGGCAGCTACATGCGGGCGAAACTTGAGATAACGGTAAATATCAAGCGGGGAAAAAATCAAAAGCAAACTTAAGGTTATGGTAGCTGATAGAGTTAAAAATAAGAGAAATTTTGAAATATTTGCCAGCTTTAATAAACCTTCAATTGCCAGGAGAAGATATAGCGGGATAACAAGAAGGATATACCTGGAAGTGATGCTTTTTAAAAAGAAACTTTCAAAAAATATGGGAAATAATACAGCCAAGATTAACAATATATTCCTTCTTTCTTTGATTGAAATAAAAACAGCAATAAGAAAAAAGAAAAAAACTAACGGCGTTGTTGTGGTTATCATCAATTCACCCGTCAACAGGAAATTTTGGCCTATTTTTTGCGGATTTTCCAACAATTGAGCCGGAATTAGACGGTCCGTATCTTTATAAGGGCTGTTTTGATATTTAGGATGCAAAAGAAGGGGACTGATCAATACAAGAAAGGTAATCATAAATGCTGTCAACGGCAAAAACAGACGCCGGCCCACTGACAGGAATATTATCGGCATAGCTAAAAGGACTGTTGACTTAAACCACCAGCCTAAGGCAATGATAAAACCCAAGAGAATGCCTTTTTTAATTGAAGGTTTTTCCAAAAGGGAGATTAGAACTACTATCGACATGGTATAAATTGCCGTGACGATACTGTCCGGCATGGCCATTCTGTCGAAAAAAAGAAGTAAAGGACAAAAGGTCAGAAACAAACCGACCAGGACAGGCGGAGCCTGAATAATCTTTTTTTTAGCCAAAATGTAACCGGCCGCCAATGTACCCAGAGAAAAAAGGACTGTCGCGAGTCTTCCGGCAGTAAGCGTATCCAGCGGCAGAAACTGCACGCTACCATAAAGAAGCGGTACAGCGGTTTGTTTACCGTCAATTGCCAACAGCAGATTTTCCGGGAAGTTGAGATTACGCAAAAAAAATGATCCCCAATGAAGGTATATTGCCTCATCATTGAAAATCGGCAGGGAAGTTAAATTAATGAGCCGGGCAGCTAAAAAAAGAAGAACAATTAAAAATAATTGGAGTTTCTTGCCCGGCACGACCCTATTATAAGGCTTTTTCTAGTGGACCTAAGCATGCATAATTGGAACCGTATTGAAAGTTACTTTTTAAAGTGGTTTCCAGTGCTTCAACGCCTTCAGGAAAATGCCCGCCAGCACGCAGCTTTTGCTTCTGACACCCATCTCTCCTTATCACATCCTCTTGTATGAACTATTGTCCCAAGGTTCTCCTTGTGGTAATCTGATTTTAATATGGCTGACCAATCAATTGGTAAAGACGACCTCTTTCATCCCACCGCTGACCAACTTCAGAATGAAGCAGAATTAGGGAGAAAAGGATTTATTCCAGAAAGATGGCAACAGATTGAGGCTGTTGAAGTCACCCGTATGAGGCAAGGTATGGAACAGGCTTTGCTTGAGAGAACCAGAAATATGTCTTCTGAAGCATTTGAACAAAGGCGCACAACAGTTAACCGATATTTTGGAGAATTGCTTCAGCCTCCATCATTTGAAGGGGGGCCTTATGCTGCAGCCCGTTGGTTAAATCTTCATGAAATGCTTACACGGGTAATTGATTTCAAACAGGATGAAGGAATAGTTCCTGATGTGGATGGAAGAGTGCCTTTTCAATCAATGGGTCTGGATAAAAATACGATAATAAGTAGTTTGGTTACAGATAGGGTGCAATCTGCCCTGCCAGAGGAGCAAAAATTAAGAGAAGCACAACTTTATGGCTGTTTCACAAATGTGACAAAGGAACAATTGGGGGCAGTAGTAAACCAGATAGCAACATCAGGATTAACCCTGTTGCCTGAATCACCAAACGAACACTGGAAAAGAATAGTAGCTGAAATGCCTAAATCTACAGCTCCTCCACCTTCAGTACCTCTTGGTAAGTGATAACTTATTTTTCCTAGACTTTATATTGGATTTAGTGCCTTTTTCGTTAAAAGTCTCACTCATTTCATGCAATAGGTAGGCCAGGAAAACATCCTATCGTACCTAAAAGTGTGGTAAGAGAGTGTTTGGGTGGAGGTTTTTATTTATCAATTAGTCTTTTATTTCTGAAGGCAAAACCTGAACTTGATTTCAAATATTTTTCAAATTCTAAAGCTTTATCCTTAGATATAAAAGCTGCATAAAAAACAAGTTTTATTGGTCTCAAATTCTTAGTTGAGTCCACGTCACCATTTTCATGACATTTATAACGTTCTTTTAGATTATTTGAGGAGCCGTGATAATAGCTTCCATCAGAAAGTTTTAAGATGTAAGCGTAATACATGATATTAATATTATCATGTCCCACTTCGCATAAAGCTTCGCGGGACACACTTCGCTCCAATAATAAAGCCCTCATAGGTCATTCAGTTTAGTGGCTAGCCACGCGAAGCCCGATTGATATATGAGGGCGAAGTGTGGAGATGTCCGCGGGTGACGCGGAGTCCGAAGACGCAACTTAGAAACATCTACAAGCTTAGTCTGTTGCTTGCCCACCGAAGCTTTACGCGAAGGTGGGTAATTCCTCACGTTACAATATCAACAGACAATTTATAACGTAAGTAAGACTGAATCTTTTCCCCGATGGCAGTCACCTACCGGAGAGCACCTCGGCTGTATTTACACCAATCTCATGTCCCACCGAAGAAAGACGGAGTTGATGGCCTTAGACTGTCGCGAATGCGAAGTTTTGGGCACCGAAAGCTGCTTCCCGAGCTTTGGCAAGAAGACTCTCGCCGTACTCGACAAATGCTTCCAGTTCTGCCGTTTTATCGACAGTTATTTTTTGATTGGTTTTACAAGGTCAATCACCTTGGCTTGCAGTTTTTAAGGTACAATCCCGTCGATCGTTAGCATCCCCAAAATATTACGGTTTGCTTTTCAAAGCTCTTTCTATATCCCTGACGATTGCCTTTTTTTTCAGTTTCTCCCTTTTTTCATACTGTTTCCTGCCGCGGGCCAGTCCTATTTTCAGCTTCAGAAAGCTTTGTGAATTATAGCATTCTAGAGGGAGCAAGGTCAAACCGGCAGATCCCATTTTAGTCTTTAAAGAAATAATTTCCCTTTTATGCAGTAAAAGTTTCCGTGTTCTTTTCGGATCATACCCTTCCGGACGGGCATAAGCATAAGGGAAGATCTGGGCATTGACCAGATAGACTTCGCTGCCGATAATCCTGACGAAGGCGCCTTCCAGTGACATTCTGCCCCCTCTGACGGATTTGACTTCCGCTCCATTCAAAACGATTCCTGTTTCGTAAGTTTCCAGAATTTCAAAATCATAGAAAGCCCTCTTATTGATGATTTTCATGATACTTATGATACTTCAATCGGGTCTATAATAAAATCGTGTCTGTCTTTCTTGACATATTTTTCCCGAAGGTATGCCTCAATTGCGGCAAATTCGGCAGATATTTTTGTAAAAAGTGCCGGAAAAAGATTGCCTTTGCCGATAGATTAATTTGTCCGATGTGCCTAAAAACTTCATTAGACGGACGGACCCATCAGAGATGCCTCTCGCCGTTTTCCATGGACGGATTGATATTTTCCACCTATTACCGCGGGATCATGAAAAAAGCTCTTAAAACGCTTAAATACCGCTTAGTTTCCGATATTGCTGAAGAATTAACCGGTATTTTTTTAGAGAGATACCCCCGTCAATTTATGAATTTTAATTTAATTATGCCCGTACCGCTTCATAAAACCCGCCTCAGAGAGAGAGGTTTTAATCAAAGTGAAGTTTTGGCCAAAGCGCTGGCAAAACGCTTAAAAATAAGAATGGTTTCAGGCAATTTATTCAGAACCAAAGCCACAGTCCCGCAGTTTAATCTGGAAAAAAAAGACAGAAAGTTGAATGTTAAAAATGTTTTTGTTGTCAGAAATCCCCGAATTTTCCAGGCCAAAAAGGTAGCCATAATTGACGATGTAGCTACCACTGTTTCCACTCTCAGGGAATGCACTAAAGTTTTAAAAAAGTCAGGCGCATTCTCTGTCTGGGGATTGGTTATCGCCCACGGCTGATTATGATATAATCGGTAAGGTTTTGGAGGCGTCGCATAGTTGGTCCATTGCGAAGGTTTGCTAAACCTTTGAGCTGAAAGGCTCGCGTGGGTTCGAATCCCACCGCCTCCGCAACGTAAGAAATTGCTTCGCAATTTCAACGTTGCTGGGACGTTTAAATTTGCAAAGCAAATTTATTACGTCCCGCCGTGTTCTACTACGTTTACATTCTTCAAAGTAAAAAAGACAAATCGCTTTATATAGGTTATACAGCCGATTTAATCACAAGACTGAAAAAGCATAATCGTGGTGAAAATAAAGCAACAAAGCCTTTTATTCCGTATAAGCTCATTTTCTATGAAGCATTTCTAAATCGAACTGATGCCAAAAACAGAGAAAAATATTTAAAAAGCGGATATGGAAGTAGAACAATTAATAAGATATTAAGTAGATATTTACGAAAATAAAACCCTTCGGGATTTTTTATATATAATATTCCTGATGAACAAATATAGAACAATTGGAATAATTGGTGGTCAAGGACCTGTATCAACAGCAGATATATATATGCGAATTATCAAGTACTACCAAGATAAATTGGGTGTTAGATATATTCGTGATTATCCACCTATAATAATTTATAGTGTTCCCACTCCGGACTTAGTCAAAAGCGTTGAGGATGAAAAAACAACATATTTGGCAGTTGCAAAAGTAACTAGACAATTAGAGAAAGATGGAGCCGATTTTATTATTATTGCATGTAATTCCCTCCAATTCCTTATTGATAAGCTTCAATCTCTGGTAAAAATCCCAATTGTTGGAATCGTACCAATAGTTTCTGCCTATGTGAATAAAACAGGATATAAAACAGTTGGTTTACTTGCTTCAGATACTGTAATTAAAAGAGAAGTATATGGTAAACACTTGAATAATTTTGGAATAAAGGTAATTCTTCCTGATCAAAGCGATCAAATAGTTGCAGAAGAAATAATGCTTAATGAAATTGGTGGAAAATCTGGGGTAGAAGACAAAAGAAAATTAAAGGGTATAATTTCAAATTTACAGACCGCTGGAGCAGAAACAGTACTGTTAGCATGTACAGAACTACCACTAGTCATAAAACAAAAGGATGTAGAAATTCCACTCATTGATTGTAATGAACTATATGCAATTGAAGCAGCTAAACTATCTAGCAAAATTCAATAGTTTCAGGAAAGAGGATAAGTTGTTTGTTGGAATACAAATTGAGATTGGTGAAGAGAAGTAAAATAGGTTCTAGCTTTGTATAAAGTCTCCCGCTTTCGGTCGACATAGCTTTCATTGATCGTCGTAGCTTATAGCGAAGGCGGGGTTAAATTTTCAATAACGTAGCTAAAAATGAGTGGAATGCAATTTACCCTTTTTTTTCAAGGGCTGTTAACATTTCTTCAGCTGCAGCAGTATATTTGTCTGGATACACATAGAGATCATCATGTAGCCCGGTAACTGACAGGACTCCATCTAACATATGGGCTTTAACAGCTTTTTGTATAAGATGCATCGGCATTGCTTCGTCTCCCGCATGATGTATTAGAACAATTCCAATTCCTTTAGCATGCAGCTTTTCTAACATAGTAGTAGTATCAGACTTTGATATCGCTACTCCTTCACTAAGAGCCCGAATTGGATTTTTTGCAATAGATACTAATGAACCCGTATTAGCTCTTATAACGGTTATAGTCGTACTTATGTCAGATATTCCTTGAGCAAGATGCCGTAATACTTTATTAGTCATTCTGCCTAAAAGTCCTGGAAAAGTATTATGGCCAACCACTCCTGCAGGTCCAACCAAAACTAAATTTCTAAATTTTTCCGGCTGAAGCATAGCTGCAATTACTGAATATACCCCAGCTTCCGAATGAGCAATGATATCAACTTTATCACTGTGTGAATGTTCAATTACACTAAGCAGTGCGACTGCTTTTCGAACTTCCGCAGTGAAATAATCAGGATTTGGTTCAACTTTTCCGCCCCAACGGGGATGATCAAAAACGAGGGACCTACGACCTTTCAAGGCTAATAGTGATTGGGAATTAAAAAAGATACTGGGTGATGCGCTCCAACCTGGCGCTATGACTACAGGGATATCCGTTTTTGGTTGTAACGGTGTGACTTCGACAACTGGAAATTTCCCGACAGGAACATCAATATTATATTGCTTTTGAGTAAAATGGTTTTGAGATACTTGTTCTAATGACATGAAATTTAATATTATAGGTTATAATAAACCTCCAAAATTAAAATTCATTGCAAGGTTGTGTTCTATTATAAGGAATAATAATTTATACTATCGTATAAGAGGTATAATAGAATTAGCGAAATAGGTTCTAACTTTCCGCAGAGGTTTTTTTACGAAAAAAGCGGCTTTAAAAGTTATTTTTTATATATTGGGATAAGATTTCCCCGAGGTTGTCGGCTAAAAGTTTGTTTCCCTTTCCATTAAAATGCCCGTCGTATTTGAAAAAACAATCATCGGAGCATTTTTCGCGGAAATAGTGCAAATTATCTATTATCCTCATGCCTGACGGGGAAGCTGCCCTCTGAAGCAGAGATAGAGGTTGTTGCGAAAGCCATGGACTTTCAGAATACCGAAATCCCATTTTGGCAAGAGTATCGGCGTGTCCCTTTGAGACAAACAAACCGTAGGGAATATCGATAATCAGGGGAAGAGTGCCGTTTTCTTTGGCAATGGCATCAACCTCATTTATTATGGCCGTAAATTGTTCAACGGCATAATTAACTTTTTGATCATTTTCATCCATAAAAGCCGTAAAAAAATCGGGTTTAGAGACGGCCAATGACAGCAGGTTCGGATTGAGGCCTCCGCTTAAATATAAATCAAGCAGATCGCTGCTGATTCTGGTTTCAATGCTGATTATTTCCTCATCCCCCAGATAATTTATGAATGCTTTCAAGCTTGATAAATTGGCCGATCTGATGTCAATGACCTTATAAGGAGTCAGCAATGAATAAAAAAAAGGATACATTCCCGCCAAAAAATTTCCTAATTTTACCGTCCTTCCAGAAAATCCACCCCTGATGCCTGAACTGTGGTCAATTTTTTCCAGAAGTTTTTTCCTGATGTTATCGCTTTTTTGGTTTAGAGAAGCTTTCTTTTCGGGATATATTATGAGCTGTCCGATATCGTCTCCTTCAACGATACCTAAGAGAAGAATGTCCGGATCATAAAGCGGAACATATTTATTAATAATCTCCAGATATTTATATGGATTTAAACCAGGCTGGCCCAAATTGAAAATTTCCACCTTTTTTTCCATAAAGCGTCTGCCTAATACCTTTTCCAGTTGGGTTGTCCAGATATCCTTCTCGTTTGATCCGGCTCCGAATGTAAAAGAATCCCCTACGGCTAAAATTCTGATCGTATTGACAGCTTTGGGTTTCGGGTATTCGCGTCCGCGAAAACCCAGGGAATTGGTTTTGGCCAGATAGCTAAATTCCGGACCCTTATAAAAAGCACTGCTATTGGCAGGTAAAACAAAATTATTCTCGAATACCTGTTGTTTTTCGGCAGAATAGAAGTTTTGTAATGCTTTATCCGTCAAAAAAAGTAAAGTCAGACATATAAACGGAAGCAAAACAAAGAGCGCGATTTTTCTCCGAAGCATTTTTACTGTTATAACACTTTTAAAAACGGAAAAACAGGAATTAATATAAGAAATAGGTTTTTTGCCTCGTTTGTGGTAAAATAACCATCATCATATGTCTGAAGGATCACCCTGTATTCGCTGCGGAAAATTAAGAATTGTAGCCAAAACCTGGCAGGAAGAGGTCAATGGAGCTAAAGTCACGGTCACCCAGACAGTCTGTCCTGATCCGGAATGCCAGAAGATAGTTGAAAGTGAGCTGAAAAAGAAAATGGAGAAAATAGCCAATATCCAAAAAGAATCCCAGGAACGCCGGTCGAGAATAAGACGCGGCCGCAAACAGGCTAACAAATAATCCGCTGGTTTTTTGTTTTTCAAATGACTTATAATGAAAACGTATGGATAAGTCTAATGAAAAATATTTATCCGAACATCCGGATTTGAATCAGACTCTCTTTTCCTGGAAAAGCCCCTCGCACCCGTATAAAAAAAGAAGCAGGATTTTTTACCAGACTGTAGCTGCTTTTTCTTTCCTGATGATAGTTATCGTTTTTTTCCTGCATGAATTTTTGCTGATAGGCGTAATTTTATCAGTTGCATTTGTGGTATATGTCATTTCCAGTGTGCCTCCTGTGGAAATAGAACATAAGATATTACCCATCGGCTTTGATAATGCCGGACGTGTCTTCCGCTGGCAGGAACTTAGCTCTTTCTGGTTTGATAAAAGATGGAATCAGGATATTTTGGTTATACAGACGCATTATGCGCTGCAGCCTCAATTACAGGCTGTAATTGTTGAAAAAACGCAGGAGAAACTCAAAAACCTGCTGGGTAAATACCTCTTATATGTGGAAAAACCGCCGAAGATAACTGTCGATAAAATGACGGATTGGATGATGGAGAAAATCCCCTTGGAATCAGCTTCCTAACCGCTTTTAAAAAAGATATAATATACCCCGGACTTAAGTCCCCGTAGCTTAATGGATAGAGCGACAGCTTGCGGAGCTGTAGGTTGCGAGTTCGACTCTCGCCGGGGACGCCATTTTTGAAGAGGAGGGTTGGAAGGATGCCGGAGCGGTTAAACGGCCAGGTCTCGAAAACCTTGGGGGTCGAAAGGCTCACGCGAGTTCGAATCTCGCTCCTTCCGCACAAAAAACATTAATAGACATTTTGGTAGTGGCTAAGGCGGAGAAGATCAGAGGCTGGATCTAGGAGTATCGCAATAACGTCAATACGGCAGGGCAAGTTTTTACCTTCCATATAAATTTCCCCCATTTTCCGGATCTGATTCAGTTTCCTTTTGCTGACCATTTCTTCGGGGGTGCCGAACCGGTTTCCGGTTTTCGCTTTGACTTCCACAAACACCAAAGTTTCACCGTCTTTAACAATAATGTCTATTTCGCCGAAGCGGTTGGAAAAATTACGTTTGACAATCGTATAACCTTTTTTTATCAGGGCGCGGGAGGCATATTCTTCAGCTTTGCTTCCTACAATTCTATTAAACTTCTTCATATATTCTGCTTGTACTGCAACGCTTCCGCCATATGGAGAGGCAGAATTTTGCGGGAATTTTCCAGATCGGCAATCGTCCTGGCGACTTTTATCATTCGGAAGTAACTGCGGGCTGAAAGATTAAATTTATCGGAGGCGATTTTCAGCAGATTTTCCGCTTCTCCGGTTAAATAGCAGTATTTTTTGACCTCGCTGTTTCTCATTTGGGAATTGGTGTAAATAGAAATAGCGGCAAAGCGTTTTGTCTGAATTTGACGGGTTTTTAATACTAGATATTTAGCTTCTTTAGAGGTAATTTGCCCGCTTTGTTTTTTATCGGTCAGTGACAGTTTTTCCGTTTCGACCGAGGCGACTGTTACCGATAGATCAATCCTGTCGATAATCGGCCCGGAAATACGGTGATGGTATTTGGCAATCAGCCTTTCGCTGCATTTGCATTCTTTTTTCGGATGGCCTAAATAACCGCAGGGACAGGGATTGACAGCGGCTATCAGGGTAAAACTGGCCGGATAACGGACATGCCCTTTGGCCCGGACAATCTCGATCGCCCCGTCTTCCATCGGTTGCCGCAGACTTTCCAGAACACCTCTTTGGAATTCAGGCATTTCATCCAAAAACAAAACTCCCAAATGGGCCAGACTGACTTCGCCCGGAAGCGGATTACTGCCTCCGCCGATAAGACCGGCTGCGGAAACTCCATGGTGGGGAGATCTGAAAGGCCGTTTTTGGATAAGGGATTCTCCCGGAGAAATAAGCCCGGCTACGGAATAGACGCGTGTGACTTCCAAAGCTTCATGGGAAGTCAAAGGCGGCAGGATTCCGGGAAGGGCTCTGGCCAGCATGGTTTTGCCGGTACCGGGAGGTCCCCACATCAAAAGGTTATGGCCTCCGGCAGCCGCGATCACTAATGCTCTTTTAGCCAATTCCTGTCCGGCAACTTCCTTTAAGTCAAAGTCAGCCTGCAAATCTTCTTTAAGCTTTTTAGCAGATGTGCGTTTCAGGGGAGAAATAATTTTTTGGCCGGTAATATGCCTGACAAGCTGGGGCAGAGTTTTAACAGCCAGTTTTTTTATACCCGTAACCATACTGGCTTCATTTGCAGAAGGAAAAGGCACTACTATTTCAGACAGCCTCTTTTTTTGGGCAAATAAAGCCAGAAGCAGAATTCCTCTGGTTGGTCTCAGCATGCCGTCCAATGAAAGCTCTCCGTAAAAATACACCCGGGCTAAATTTATTTTCGAATCCATTGAAAGTTGGCCGGAAGCCAATAAGACACCTACGGCAATCGGCAAATCATAGGCTGCACCGTCTTTCGGTAAATCAGCAGGGGCTAAATTGACGGTTATTTTTTTCGAAGGAAATTCGAGGCCGGAATTAATGATGGCTGTTTTGACACGTTCCCGGGCTTCCTCAACCGCTTTGCTGGCCAGCCCCACAATGGTAAAACCGGGAAAACCGCTCTCAGCCACATCTACCTCGACAGTCACCGGTACTGTTTCTAAACCGATATTGGCAATGGAAGCGATTTTAGCCAGCATTATTTACAAAATACTTGCCGTCCCTTTCCGTTAAAGATCCCTCGAGTGTCAATAGCGACAATTGGGCTCCTATCTCGGAAATATTTTTATTCATTTTTCTGGCAATTTCATTAGCGGTCAAAGATTCATTTTCCAGAAGATTAAGGAGAGGATCAGAACCATAATCAATTTTCAGGTTAACGGAATTCCCGAGCCACATTTGGGCCAGTCCGGCAGCAATCAGCGCATTCGTCCCTTCTGAGGTACGGCTGGTGATCGGTCCGGGTACCGCCCAGATTTTCCTTTTTAATTTAGCTCCCAATCGGGCTGTAATCAGGGCGCCGCTTTTAGCAGCGGCTTCAACGACGATGATTTCATCCGCAAGAGCGGCCACGATTCTGTTGCGGGTGGGAAAGGTCCAGAGAGTCCCTTGCTGTTCTTCCCATTCAGAGAGGATCAGGCCTTGGCTTTTAATAATTTTTTCGGCAAGCTTGATGTCGCTGCCCTTGAACGGTAAATTTATACCCCAGCCCAGGACAGCGATTGTTTTACCGCCGTTTTCAATACATAATTCATGGGCATATTGGTCAACCCCGTACATAAAACCGGAGATGACTGTCTTACCTTCAAAAACCAGGCGGGGCACAATGGTTTCAAGAGCCCTTCTGCCGTATTCGGTCATGCGCCGGCTTCCGACAACGGCAACGCAATTCCAGAAAATATCCGCTTTGAGGCTGCCCAGAGAAAAAAGTTTTTTAGGGGGAGAGGCTAATTCTTTAAGTCGGAAAAGTTCGGGAATTTTCCGCCACTCAAGTTCTGCAGCACGACCCATGTAACCAGAATATCACACTTGACATTTAAAAAAAGAATAATTAAAACTCCCTTTATCTTCATTTGATATATAATATTCCCAACTTCAATTCTGCTGAAAGGGGCAGTTGAAGCCAAATTTTATGCAAAGGGAATTTTCGGCAGGCGGAGTAGTCTATAAAATGGAAAACGGTCAGCGTATTTGGCTGGTCGCCCAGCATTCACAGCATAAAGGTTGGGTTTTCCCTAAAGGCTTAATCGGAGATCATAAATTGCGGGAAACTGGTCGGGAAACTGCCGTCAGGGAAGTGACGGAAGAAACCGGAATTACCGGCAGAATTATCGAGAAATTGAAACCGGTCACCTATTTTTATACCTGGCAGGGGGAAAAAAGATTTAAAACAGTAACCTATTTCCTGATGGAATATGTTTCAGGAGATACAGCTGATCATGATTGGGAAATGTCACAAGTGGAATGGCTGCCGGAAGAAAAAGTCATAGAGAGGTTAAGTTTCAAATCAGACAAAATTGCTTTTGAGGAAGCTTTGGAAAAAGTTGCCCCTGTAGGCTAACGGATAGACCGCAGGATTCCGGATCCTGATGTGTGGGTTCGATTCCCGCCAGGGGCGCAACGTAAGATCCGCCAGCTGGCGGATCAACGTTGCTGAAACGTTTAAATTTTCAGTCAGAAAATTTATTACGTTTCGCCATAAGATATGAAATCTTCCACCATTGATTTTCTCTTTGAAGCGGCCGCCTTAAAAAGACTGCATAGGACCGGCTGGCAGATACTGGGGGGCGGAAACACAGAATCAATTGCCGAGCATTCATTTATGGTGGCCGTTATCGCTTACGTAATGGCAGTAGGTAGAAATTTAAATCTAGAAAAAATTCTGATGATAGCACTTTTCCATGATTTCGAAGAAACCCGGACAGGTGATGTTTATAAACTGGCTGATTTATATACAGATTCAAATAAAGGGAAAGCAATCCGGGATGCGTTTTCTAATCTGCCGCAATCTGCTAAAATTACCGGGCTTCTGGAAGAATATGTTCAGGGTAAATCTTGGGAAGCGAAATTGGTCAAAGACGCTGATACTATTGCACTTTGTGTTGAATTGAAAGTACTTATCGAAAGCGGCAATCAGAATGCCGGAGAGTGGTTAAAAGCCAATTTGGAATCTTTAAAAACCGAAACAGCTCAGGAATTGGGGAAAGCTTTAGTTAAATCCAATTCCCAAAACTGGTGGAAAAAACAACGGAAAACCCTGCATGATCTGATGGTAGAGAAGTAAAAAAAGGGAGGAGTCGGATAGTGGTTCATTCCACACGCTTGGAAAGCGTGCGCCGCAAGGCTCGTGGGTTCGAATCCCACCTCCTCCGCCTTCGCCTCGCTGAAGTCCCGATTTTATCGGGACGAAAGCGGGCTTCGCCTGTTCAGCTCGGCTTCGACGAGATAAAATCCGCTATTAGTTCGCCGTAGCTTTACGCGAAGGTGACTATCAGATCTATCATGTCATGTATAGTTGGGTATAATTAAAGCATGTTTTGGTATGTTTATATACTGAAATGCAATGACGAAAGATTCTATATTGGTTGCACACAAGATTTAAAAGACAGAATGATTCGACACCAAAAAAGTCAAGTACCTGCTACAGTAGAAAGATTACCAGTTAAACTTATTTCCTACTTCGCTTTTTCCAATAAATATACTGCATTCAATTTTGAAAAGTATCTTAAATCCGGTTCAGGAAGAGCATTTCTGAAGAAACATAATATAATTACTAATAGTTAAAAGAGTCTAGATCACTAAAATGAGTAAAAAAATTCTTATATTTGATTTTGATGGAACTATTGCTGATTCAAGAAACATAATTTTAGAAACTATCAACAAACTAAGTGAAAAGTATGGGTATAAATCTATTCAAAACGGGAATATTGAAGAACTCAGAAATAAAACAATTAAAGAATTATTTCAAATATTAAGAATTCCCTGGATAAAATTACCACTACTTCTTATTGATATTGTCAAGTACCCGTTTCTTTAGACGGTATGTCT
>MFJU01000022.1 GCA_001779315.1 Candidatus Gottesmanbacteria bacterium RIFCSPLOWO2_01_FULL_42_22
AGTAGCAATGGTATCAATCAGAACCGACACTTCGTCGCCTTCTCTTTCCTTAGAGATGCGGTCTTCGACTAATTTTTCAATTTCTTTATGATAGTCTTTTTTGATGGTGTTTTTGATTTTTTCGATATTTTCGTTCGGGGACACAATAATTTTATCTTTACCGACTTCTGATTTTAATTCGTTAATTACTTTTATTATTTTCTTGATTTCAGCCTGGGCAAAAGTAATGCCCTCAAACATATTTTCTTCACTGATTTCATTGGCTCCCGATTCAATCATGACAGTTTTATCAGGTGAGCCGGAAACAACAAGATCCATTTCGGAAAATTCCATTTCTTTTTCACCGGGATTGACAAAAAAGCCTTTGTGGCCGTTTTCTGTCGGAACATAACCTATGCGGACTGCTGCAATCGGACCGTCCCAAGGAAGAGGGGAAATGGCCAGAGCAGCGCTTGTGGCTATAATTCCCAGCATGTCCGGTTCATTTTGGCCGTCCACAGACAGGACGGTAATAATCACCTGAACGTCATGATGGTAATTGGTATCGAAAAGAGGCCTGATGGATCTGTCTATCAGTCTGGCTCTTAAAATGGCATCATCGGAAGGCCGGCCTTCACGTTTAACCCAACGGCTGCCTTTTATTCTGCCTCCGGCATATAATCTTTCTACGTATTCAACTGAAAGAGGGAAATAATCCAGATTGGATTCGCGGGCCGATGCAACCACTGTCGCTATAACCATGGTATCGCCGTAACGCGCCAAAACAGCTGCCGTTGCCTGTTGGGCGAAGCGACCGACTTCCAAAGTTAGCGGACGGCCGCCGATTTCTATTGATTTTGAAGTGATTTTCATTATTTATTTTTTTTAAAGATTGACAAGGGGAGATAACGGATATTTTATTTTGATAATTCGAGTTTTTTAATGATCTCCTTGTACCTGTCGTTCGCTTTACCGGAAAGATAAGTCAATAGCCGTCTCCTTTTTGATATCATCCCTAATAAACCGCGTCTGGAATGGTTGTCTTTAGGATTGCCTTTCAGGTGGCCGACCAGTTTATCGATCTTATGTGACAATAATGCGATTTGCACTTCCGGACTGCCGGTATCACCCTGTTTAGTGGCGAATTCGCCGATAATTTTCTTTTTGTCGTCAAGAGGTAAGGCCATTAATAAAATTCATCCGCCCGAAATTATTTGGCGGAGAAATGAGATAAATCGTTGTTAGTTTGGGCATTATACCTTGTATTTATAAAATTTTCAATAAGAAGTTTTTAAAGAAGCGTTGAGCCTTTATATATTTTAGGCTTTAACCAATCAGGGGGTGTTTCCGGAGGGGAGCCGGATTCCCTGGTTGAGGGTGTCTGACCGGCAACCTGTTTTTGCTGGGTTTGCGGTCCCTTTGACAGGAAAGGTTGAGAAGGTTGTTGAGGATTGGATTGTGGCGGTTGTGGTGATTGCGGTTGTCTGACAAAAGGACGCGGACTCTTGGAGAAAGTGAAAGGTTTTTGAGAAGGTGTCTGCTGCGGGAATTGAGGCAGATTTTGAGCTATTTTTGTTCTGGGTTGCTTGTTTCTGGCCCCGTTTTTCAAGAGCAAAGCGGCTGTTTCAAAGGTGGAAGCAGATACCCGGGCAGATGAATAGTTGTCGGTTTTATCAGTAAGACCGGCCAGAAGATTGGTAGCAATATCCGGTTCCATAGACAATCCCATATCACTAATGAGCGAAGCAGTCAGCTCCGAGATCGAAGAGGCTGATTCATCGATAAGATTTATTTTTCCGAAATTCTGATTGCTTGTTTCTATGTCTATATTGATGAGCGGTTTTTCCTGAAACAAGTTTTGATTTGCATTAAAGAGGTTGGAAGCATCGTCCAATTTATTGACTCCGATGGTCATTATGGCATCTGTTGAACCGCCGCTGTATTTGTATTGCATCATTTCAGGGGTAATGGCCGGATATCCTTCCCTGGGTTCGATGACTAAATTGAACGTATCGTTTTCAATGTTATAACTGACTTTTTCGATTGATCCTTCCTGATAAGGAAAGGATATAATTAAATTCCTGCCGTTATCGCTGCCTATAGTTTTGCCGATTTTATCAACAGCGATAAGTTCGTTATATCCGACAGTCATTTCTGTGGGTGAAACCACCGATATTTGTTTGCCGGCTGCTGACAGCGACAAGTAGAAAGACAAGGCCGAAGCTACCGCATCATATGATGGGTTTTGCCCAAGTACGATCAGGATGGATTTGGCATTTTCCAGAATGGTTCTGGTTTGATTGATGTTATCCCGGTTAAGATTGGCCATAATTTTTAGACTTTTAAAAAGACCCCTGATTATTGGGGTCAAATTAGCCTATAGATATTATACTATCACCTGTCAAGACAGCCATGTTGCCGGAAAGTCCGATACCGATTTCTGTGCCTGTTTCTGCTTTAGTGATATCGGTTTTCTGCTGTTTCAGTGATTTAATTTTTATCCTGCCGATCTCTTCGTCATTACGGGTAACCTTTATTTGATCCCCTTTAGCGATTCTTCCGGATGTTACTTTGGCTCCTAAAACCGTCTCTCCTTTAATATTAAAAACTGCTAGGACTTTAGCTGTACCGAAAACTTCAACCAAATCACCTTTTCTTAAAGCTTCAATGACTTCATCCAATTCATCTAAAAGCTCATAAATTATATTGTAAGTTTTGATAAGGACTTTTTCCGATTGGGCTAATTTAAGGACTCTGGTATCAACTTTCAGAGAAAAACCGATAATCAAGGCCTTTGTGGTTTTGGCCAGCAAAACATCCGATTCGGAAATATTGCCAACAGCTGAGGAGATTGTTTCAACTTTGTTGCCGACTGCGGAAGTGATAGCTTCTAAAGTTCCGGCAGTATCAGCTCTCAAAATGATCCTGATGTGTTGTTCTTCCAACGCATCCTCGCCTTCGGGGGGAATAATATTTCTCTTTTCGGGAAATGTAAGCACTTTGGCAGGAGAAGTCATGATTTCCGTTTCTGATTTGAGGTAAACTTTGCTACCGATTTTAGGCAATACTTTCCAGCCTAAGACTTCAGCCGGATCACCGCCGGTAACCGATGTTAAAGGATGACCCTGCCAGTTGATTAGAGCCCGGATTCTGAAAACCTGATTTTCGTAAACTACATCATCAGCTACGCTTATAGATCCGCTTCTGACTATTATGGTGGCTGTAATTCCTTTATTTTTTGAGAGTAGAGATTCAATGACAACCGCTTCAAAATTATTTTCGGTTTGTTTGACCATGAATAGCTCGTTTAATAACAAAATCATTTCCAAAAGCTTATCAATACCCGTGCCATCTTTGGCGGAAACCCCGACCATGGGTGTTTCTCCGCCGTATTCCTCTAAATTAACTCCTTTTTTTGACAGCTGTTTTTTAACTATTTCCTGATTAATATTGGGCAAATCAATTTTATTTAAAGCAACGATAAAAGGAATTTTAGCTTTTTTAATATGTTCTATTGATTCGATGGTTTGAGGTTTTACCCCGTCATTAGCAGCAACGACAAGAATGGCAATATCGGCAACTGTGGCTCCCCGGCTTCTCATTTCCGCAAAGGCCTGGTGACCGGGAGTATCTATAAAAGTAATTTTATTAGGATAGTTTGGCTGTTTTAAAAGGGTTTTTGGAACATCTATTTGGTAAGCACCGATATGCTGGGTAATTCCTCCATGCTCCCGGTTTGCTATATTAGTTTTTCTGATAGTATCAAGGAGAGTCGTCTTTCCGTGGTCAACATGGCCTAAGACAGCTACAACAGGAGGCTTGGTTATCACAGAGTTTTGAACTTCGACTTTTTTGTTTTTGGCCATAATATTTGTACCGGAAAACTAACTTATTCATGATCCGGAGGTTTTCTCAGTCTTCTCGGTATCTTCTTTTTTCTCGGTTGATTCAGCTTTTTCCTTTTTTTCCACAGTTTTTTTCACAGTTTTTTCTTCTGTCTTGACTGCAGATTTTCCGGACTTAGATTTAATATCAATTTTGTAATCGGTGAGTTTTGCGGCTAAGCGTACATTCTGACCGTCCTTACCGATAGCCAATGAAAGCTGGTCTTCTGGTACCATCGCTTCGGCAGTTTTTTTCTTTTGGTTTAAGATGATATCGATATCTTTTGCCGGAGCTAAAGCTTGGGTTATAAATATTTTAGAATCATCACTCCACTGGATAATATCAACCTTTTCCATCCCTCCCAGCTCATTAATGACAGCCTGGACCCTGACGCCTTTTTGTCCGACACAACTGCCTACGGGATCAACACCAGATTGTGTAGAGGCTACTGCGATTTTGGTACGATTACCGGCTTCCCTGGCAATAATTTTCAAAACAACTGCGCCGTTATTTACTTCGGGTACTTCGCGTTTAAAAAGCGCAGAAACTAATCCTTTCGAGGCGCGGGAAACGATTATTTCATTTCCACGCATGGTTTGTCTTATAGTTTCAATATAAAAGGTCAATCTTTGGTTAAGCCGGTATTTTTCGTTGGGTATTTGTTCTTGAGGTGGCATGACTCCTTCAGCCCTGCCGATATCGACAATGATATTAGGACCGTCAAATCTGAGAATCATACCGTTTACAATCGTGCCTACTTTGGTTGTGTAATCTGCAATGATGGCCTTTTTTTCCGCTTCTCTGATCCTTTGGAGGATTACCTGTTTGGCTGTCTGAGCGGCAATTCTGCCGAAACCGGCAGGTGTTATATCCTTTTTATCTTTAAAAACTTTAGCCTCTCCAGATTGGGGGTCGATAGTTATTTCCAACTCTTCAATTTCTTCTGTTCCATAATCCTTGCGGTAAGCTGCCAAAATAGCAGCTTTAATAGTATCAAGAACGATATCAGGATCAATGCCCCTTTCGGTGGCTACCTGATTTAAAGCTAATGCAAATTCACTTCTGACTATTGCCGGCATTATATAAACTCCCTCTATATAAAAATTGGTGGGTATTTCCCACCACTTGAAATTCTTACCGATTTAGATGCTATCATAAATATAGGTACGATGCAACCCTACGACCCTACATTTATAATGTATATATTAGTCTCTTGACATCAGTAATTTCTCTGTTAAAATAAATATAAATTCGCGAGACAAGAGGCGTACAGCTGTCAAAGTACGCTTATTTTGTTGTTTTTGCATCTTCCAAATTCCCGATGCCAAAATCTAAAACTGAATCCCGGAAACATGAATTGCCCAAACGACTTTATTGGGGACAAGAAACCACTAATCTACCTGAACTGGATTTAACTAGAGTCCAAAAAGAATCATATAATTGGTTTATTGAAAGAGGATTGTCAGAACTTCTGCAGGAGATTTCACCAGTTGAGGATTTTACCGGAAAAAATTGGAGTTTGACTTTTGGCAAGTATTATTTTGATAAACCTCGTTATTCTCCGGATGAATGTCTTCAAAAAGGATTAACTTATGATTCTCCCTTAAAAGCGGAAACCACTCTATTAAATAAGCAAACCGGCAAAGAAATCAGACAGGGTGTTTTTTTGGGTGATATTCCGTCAATGACTGATAACGGAACTTTCATCATTAATGGTGTTGAGCGTTGTATTGTCAGTCAAATTGTCAGATCTCCAGGTGTATATTTTACCGGAGATACTGATCCTAATACGGGTAAAATGCTGTATTTAGCCGAAGTACGACCATTGTTTGGTTCATGGTTGGATTTTTCCATTTCCAGAAATGATGTCATGCTGGTTAGGATTGACCGCCGAAGAAAATATGCTGCTACCACTCTTCTTCGAGCTATTGGCATTTCATCAGATGAAGAGTTATTAAGGCTTTTTGCAGATGTTGATCCTGAAAACACATATATTTCCAATACACTTCTTAAAGATCCCACCAAAACCCAGGAGGAAGCAGTCATCGAGATTTACCGGAAAATGAGACCGGGAGAACCAACTGTTTTGGATAATGCCCAAGAACTTTTTAAAAACCTCTTTTTCAATACCCGCCGATACAGTTTAGGATCAGTTGGTAGATATAAAATCAATAAAAAACTTAAACTAAACATAGAAAACAAATCTGATAATTGGATATTAACCAAAGACGATATTATTGGCATAATTAAATATTTAATTGGATTGACTAAAGGCAAAGGTGATGTTGATGACATTGACCATTTAGGTAATAGAAGGATAAGAAGAGTAGGAGAACTAGTTGCTAATAGTGCTTTTAAAATAGGTTTGATGAGACTGGAAAGGTCAATTAAAGAAAGGATGAGTTTGGCTCAAACCCAAATGGAAATTACCCCAAGCCAAATAGTCAATGCCAGACCTATAATTGCTACAATCAATGATTTTTTCAGGACCAGCCAGCTGTCAACCATTCTTGATCAGACAAATCCATTATCCGAAATAGATAATCTAAGAAGACTTACTGTTATGGGAGTCGGAGGTATCTCTCGGGAAAGAGCCTCTTTCTCTATCCGTGATATCAATTCTAGTCAATATTCCCGAATTTGTCCTGTTCGCAGTCCCGAGGGTCCCAATATCGGTTTAGTTACCTATATATCATTATATGCCAAAGTAAATGAATATGGTTTCTTGGAAGCTCCATATCGTGAAGTAGAATTTGATAATAAATACAATAAACCTAGAGTTACGGAGAAAATTGTTTATTTGACAGCTGATGACGAGCAGGAATTTTATATCACCCATGCTAGTGTTCAAATGGATAGCAAAAAATATATTTCTGAAGAGAGAGTGGCGGCACGTTATAAAGGTGACTTTCTAGAAACAGATGCTAAGAATATCCGTTATATTGATGTGGTACCAAGGCAAGTGGTAGGAATTGCTGCCTCGTTAGTGCCATTCATCGCCCATGATGAAGCTAATAGAGCATTGATGGGCACCCATATGCAGTGTCAGGCTGTGCCACTTGTTAAACCAGATTCGCCGGTTGTCGGAACTGGTATGGAATCAGTTGTCCCAAAAGCATTGGGTAGAACTTTAACAGCCCCTGAAAATGCGAAAGTTACTTATGTCGATGCGCAGAGGTTGACTCTTAAGGGTGTATCTGGCAAAGAATATAATTTTGAAATTGAGAAATTCAAGAGAACCAGTCAGAATACCTGTTTTTCCCAGAATCCACTCGTGTCTCTAGGAAATACCGTTGTTAAAAACCAGCCTATTATTGACGGTCCAGCTTGTGAAGGCGGGGAATTAGCCTTAGGGCAGAATTTAGTTATAGCTTATGCTTCTTTTGATGGAATGGGTTACGAGGATGCTATTGTCATTTCAGATCGCTTAGTCAGGGAAGATATTTTTACGTCGATTTCGATAGAAGAATATGAGACTGAAGTAGTTGATACTAAACTCGGTCCGGAGGAAACAACCCGGGATATTCCTAATGTGGGTGAAGAAGCACTTGCCAATCTTGACGAAAAAGGTATTGTAATTATTGGTGCCGAAGTAGGCCCGAATGATATATTAGTTGGCAAAATCGCCCCTAAAGGTGAAACTGAACTTACAGCTGAAGAGAGGTTATTAAGAGCTATTTTCGGTGAAAAAGCCCGGGAAGTCAGAGATACATCATTGAGGATGCCCCATGGGGAAAAAGGTGTGGTAATTGATGTTAAAATTCTTGATCGGGAAAAAGGTGACGAACTCCATCCCGGAACTATAAGGAAAATTATTGTCAAAGTCGCTCAAGTCAGAAAAGTAGTTGTCGGAGATAAGTTAGCCGGAAGACATGGTAATAAAGGAGTCATTTCGAAAATCGTGCCTGCTTCCGATATGCCATATTTGCCAGATGGTGCTCCTGTTGACGTCATTATTTCTCCGTTGTCTGTTTTATCAAGGATGAATTTAGGTCAACTTTTAGAAGCGCATTTAGGATGGGCAGCCCAAAAAGGAAGATATAAAGTGGCTGTACCTGTTTTTGAACCAATAAAGGAAGAGAGAATTGTATCAGAGCTGAAGAAAAACAATCTTCCTGTTGATGGAAAATCAATTCTTTTTGACGGGAGGACCGGAGAAGCTTACAAAGAACCTGTTGTTGTCGGTATTGGTTACATTATGAAACTGATTCATATGGTGGAAGACAAAACCCATGCCCGCTCTACGGGTCCATATTCTTTAGTTACACAGCAGCCATTGGGAGGTAAAGCTCAAATGGGTGGACAGCGTTTGGGTGAAATGGAAGTTTGGGCATTGGAAGCTCATCGCGCTGCTTATTCGCTTCAGGAAATGCTGACAATTAAATCAGATGATGTTGTTGGGAGAGCTCGTGCCTTCGAAGCGATTGTCAAAGGAACCGATATTCCCGCTTCGACTATCCCTGAATCATTTAAAGTTTTAGTTAAAGAATTACAAGCGTTAGGTTTAAATGTTATACCAACAGGTATTGTGACTTATGCCAAAAAAACTACCGGAATTCAAACAATAGATGAAAATCAGGAACAGGTGGAAAAGCAGGCAGGGGAATTAGCAAAAGCATCCGGAGAAGAAATAGCCTCTAAAGAAGAGAAAGGCATGACGGTGGTAAATGAAGGCAATGGAAAAGTTAGTAAGGAGGAAAACGCATAATGGATAAAAAAGGCAATTTTGGAAATATTGTCGATTTTGAGGGTTTAAAAATTATACTGGCTTCTCCCCAGGATGTTTTAAATTGGTCATATGGTGAAATATCCAAACCGGAAACAATTAATTACCGGACTCTAAAACCGGAAAAAGACGGTTTGTTTGACGAAAGAATTTTCGGTCCGACCAAAGATTGGGAATGTTATTGCGGTAAATACAAAAGGATCCGATATCGGGGGATAATCTGCGATAAGTGCGGTGTCGAAGTTACCCAAAGTAAAGTCAGAAGGGAAAGAATGGGCCATATTAAATTAGCAGCCCCGGTTTCTCATGTCTGGTTTTTCAAAGGCACTCCTTCAAAATTATCACTTATTATGGATATCACTCCTAAAGCTTTGGAAAATATTATTTATTTTGCTTCATATTTAGTTATCGACGTAGATAAGGAAGGTCATAAAAAAGCGCAGGAAACTTTAAAGTCAGCTTTTGAAAAAAGAAAAGAAGAAAGAGATGAAATTTATGAGGATAAGATTAAAGCCATAGAAAAAGAATATTTTCAGGAAAAAGATAATCTTAAAGATAAAATAAAAAATAAAGAAACCAGAGATTTGACATTACAGGAACTGGATTTCAGAAAAAAACAGCAACTGACTATGCTTTCCGAGGAGAATGCTTCCGAGGAATCAACAGCCAAGGAAATATTTAATACCATTCTTGATTTAGTAAACCGTATAAAACCCCTGTCAGTTATTTCTGAAGATGAATATCTGAAACTGCGGGAATACAATGTCGGTTCCTATATAAAAGTCGGCATGGGGGCAGAATGTTTATTGGAAATTTTGCGCAAAATGGATTTGGGAAAACTCATAATTGATATGCGTAAAGAAGCCCAGGATTCAACCGGTCAAAGAAAAATAAAAGCCACAAAAAGATTGAGGGTAATCGAGAGCCTTAAAAAAGCAGAAATTGATCCTTCCTGGATGGTAATGACGGTTTTACCGGTCATTCCTCCCGATTTAAGACCGATGGTTCAGCTGACAGGCGGTAAATTTGCCACTTCAGATTTAAATGATTTATACCGCCGGGTGATTAACCGCAATAACCGGCTTAAGCATTTAATCGAACTGGGTGCTCCCGAAATCATCCTCAGAAATGAAAAAAGAATGCTTCAGGAAGCAGTTGATTCACTAATTGATGCCAGTCAAAGGCCGTCAGGCAGAACATCAGCCGGACAGGCTTTAAGATCCCTTTCGGATATGTTGAGGGGTAAACAGGGAAGATTCAGGCAGAATCTTTTAGGTAAAAGAGTTGATTATTCCGGAAGAAGCGTGATTGTTGTCGGTCCGGAACTGGGACTTACCCAATGCGGTTTGCCGAAAGAAATGGCATTGGAATTATTCAAACCTTTTGTTCTTAGAGAGCTTATTTTAAGAGGTTTGGCCCCGAATGTTAAAAGTGCAAAAAATATTCTTGACGGTCGGGAAGCAGAAGTTTTTGATATCTTGGAAGAAATTACCAAAAATCATCCGGTACTTTTAAACCGCGCGCCGACACTTCATAAATTAGGTATCCAGGCTTTTTTCCCGATTTTAATCGAAGGCTCAGCCATCCGCATACACCCCTGTGTTTGTGCCGGTTATAATGCTGATTTTGACGGGGATCAGATGGCTGTTCACGTCCCATTATCACAAGCCGCCCAGGATGAAGCGAAAAGTTTGATGCTGCCTTCTCATAATTTATTGAAACCGGCTGACGGAACACCCATTACCATTCCCAATAAAGAAATGGCTTTGGGATGTTATTACATAACCAGTTTTTCCAAAGCCTCTTCTCAAATTCCTGATAGTGAATTACCCGTCTTTTCCGAAGGAGACGAAGCAGTTTTAGCCTATCAGAATAGTAAAATCGAAATCAGACAACCGATCAGGGTAAGAATTGAAGGGAAAATTATCAGAACTAGTGTCGGCAGAGTTTTATTTAATGAAATGCTCCCGGCTGATCTGAGATATTATAATGAAGAGGTCAAAATCGGTACGATCAAGTCGCTGATAACACGGGCATTCGACCTTTATTCCAAAGAAGAAGTTTCCCAACTGATTGATAAATTCAAAGATTTAGGTTTTTACGGAGCGACTATAGCCGGAGGAGTTTCCGTCTCTGTTTTCGACAATATCATTATCCCGGAAAAGCCAAAAATGATTCATGAAGCCGAATCAAAAGTGACGGAAGTAGAACAGAATTATCAACAGGGGTTGATTACCAATGAAGAGAGAAAAAGATTGGGAAATGAAATTTGGATTGATATTACAGAAAGACTGGCTGATGCTACCTGGGATTCAATGACCGTTGATAACCCGGTAAAAATTATCATCAACTCTGGCGGCGCAAGGGCTTCTAAAGACCAGTTAAAACAGCTTTCAGCAGTAAAAGGATTAGTCGTCGATCCATTGGGAAAAATTGTGGAATTACCGACGAAATCCAATTATCGTGAAGGGCTTTCAATATTTGAATATGTGACCTCAACAAGAGGTTCTCGTAAAGGATTGACTGATTCAGCTTTGAAAACAGCTGATGCCGGATACTTAACCAGAAGATTGATTGATGTTGCTCATGATGCCATTATCAGACGCGAGGATTGCGGGACCGAAAAAGGCCTGAAACTTAATCGTACTGATAAAAGACAGGCAACTTTGGAATTAAGAGTTATGGGCAGAGTGGCAGCGTCCGATATCCACGTTTCTAAACAGAAAAAAGTTTTAATTAAAAAAGGAGATTTGATTACCGAAGAGAAATTACCGTTGTTAAAAGATGTTGAGAGTATTTTCGTCAGATCACCTTTAACATGTGAATTGAAATACGGTATTTGTGCGCAATGTTACGGGATGGATTTGTCCAGTAAGAAATATGTTGAACTGGGTACTCCGGTCGGTATCCTGGCCGCCCAATCAATAGGGGAGCCCGGAACTCAACTAACCATGAGAGTCAGGCATGCCGGAGGTATCGTCGGTCTGGATGTGACTCAAGGGTTACCCAGGGTAGAAGAATTATTCGAAGCCAGAACACCCAAAGTTTCATCCCCGTTGGCTGAAATTTCAGGAAAAGTCACTGTTGAGGATAGTGATGAGGGTTATCAAATCACCATTAAAAGCGTCGGAATTAAACCGGTGGAACTGAGGACTTATACGGTTCTTAAAGCCAGTGAATTAAAGGTTAAAAGCGGAGATTTAATTTCTGCCGGAGAAGCTTTAACAACCGGATCGCTTGATATTAAACAGGTACTCCAGGTGAGGGATCTTTTGGAAACACAGAATTATTTATTAAGCGAAGTGCAGAAAGTTTATGAATCCCAAGGTATCCCGATTCACGATAAACATTTCGAAGTGATCATCCGCAAAATGAGTGATAAAGTCAGATTGGAAACATCCGGAGACACCATACTTTTGCCGGGGGAAATGGTGGATAAATCTGTCTTTGAAGAAGAAAATGCCCGGATTTTGGCTTCGGGCGGAGAACCGGCCACAGCTCAAGTAATTATTTTAGGCATTACCAGGGCATCCCTTTATACTGAGTCATGGTTATCAAGTGCCTCCTTCCAGGAAACGACCTCTGTTTTGACTGATGCAGCTTTAGGCGGCAAGGTAGATCGGTTGTTAGGGTTAAAGGAAAATGTTATAATCGGCCGATTAATTCCGGTATCGGCAGACCGTGCCAAGATTGGAGACTGAAATTATGCCGACAATAAATCAACTGGTTAAAAAAGGCAGAAGAAAAGTAATAAAAAAAGTTAAAGCAACGGCTTTGCGTAAATATTTTAACGCCAAAGACAGGCAAATGAAACAAATGGCCGCACCATTCAAACGCGGGGTTGTCACTTTGGTAAAAACCATGACACCGAAAAAGCCTAATTCGGCTTTAAGAAAAGTAGCCAGGGTCAGGCTTTCCAATAAACAGGAAGTGACAGCTTATATTCCCGGAATCGGACATGAACTGTCAGAGCATGCCATAGTCATGGTCAGAGGAGGCCGTGTTAAGGATTTGCCGGGTGTCAAATATCATATTGTCCGCGGAAAATTTGATATGACCGGGGTTGTCAATAGAAAACAGGGCAGATCTAAATACGGTACGAAAAAAGGTGAAAGTGTTGTTTCAGCCGTAGCTGCAGCTCCCGCTGCTTAATTATTCAATTCAAATATATGTCAAGAACAGGCAAAATAAAAAGAAGATCAATTGAGAATGATCCTCAGTTTAACAATAAACTTTTGGCCCGTTTTATCAACAGGGTTATGAAGAGCGGTAAAAAAAGTGTGGCCCAAAAAATGGTTTACAATGCTTTTGAGATTATCCAGAAAAAAAATATGGAACCGCTGAACGTTTTTCAAACTGCGCTTTCCAATGTCGGTCCTCGGATGGAGGTCAGACCCAGAAGAGTCGGCGGTGCTTCTTATCAGGTACCGACCGAAGTTCGCGGTGAAAGAAAAGTGGCTTTATCCATCCGTTGGTTGATTGAGGCAGCCAGAAAAAGGTCGAGTAAAGAATATCATACTTTTGCGGATAAATTGGCCGCTGAGCTTATTGATGCATACAATAATACTGGAGAAGCCATCCGTAAACGTGATATGATGCTTAGGAATGCAGAGGCTAACAAAGCCTTTGCCCATTTCCGTTGGTAGGATTAAAAACCCAATAATCCTTATCCCCAGGGCTAAATGGAAGTATTGGGTTCTTTTTTATTATATGGCACAAAACGTAACCGTCAGCAAAAACAGGAATGTCCCTCTGGACATGATCAGGAATATCGGCATTATTGCCCACATCGATGCCGGCAAAACAACCACGACAGAAAGAATCCTTTATTATACCGGTAAGTCTTACAAAATCGGCGATATCGATGAAGGCACCACTCAAATGGATTGGATGCCCCAGGAAAAAGAAAGAGGCATAACCATTATGTCAGCTGCCACCACCACTTTTTGGAAAGAAGTCAGGGTCAACATTATAGATACTCCCGGACACGTCGATTTTACAGCTGAAGTTGAAAGATCTTTACGGGTTCTGGACGGAGGAGTGACTGTTTTGGATGCCGAGGAGGGCGTACAGTCCCAATCAGAGACAGTTTGGCATCAGGCGGATAAATATAAAGTCCCCAGAGTTTGTTTTATCAACAAAATGGATAAACTAGGGGCAGATTATATGAGAACAATCCAAATGATCAGAGACAGACTCGGAGCAAACACCGCCATCATGAATTTACCTATAGGCAAGGAGCAAACCTTCAAGGGTGTGGTCGATCTTCTGACTAAAAAAAGTCTAGTCTGGGGCAGTGATGTATTGGGGGCTAAATATGATATTTCCGATGAAATTCCCTCCGAGATGAAAGAAGATGTGAAAAAATACCGCCATAAACTTATTGAGCAGATTTGCGAGCAGGATGATTCTCTTCTGGAAAGATATCTGAACGGAGATGAACCTTCGGTTGATGATTTAAAAAAAGCACTGAGATCTGCCACTATTGCCTATAAACTGGTTCCGATATATGCCGGTTCTTCCTTGAGAAATAAAGGTGTTCAACCGCTTCTTGATGCCATTGTTGATTATTTGCCTTCGCCTGTGGATGTGGGGGGTATCAGAGGCATCAATCCTAAAACAAACCAGGAGGAGTTTAGAAAGACCAATAATGAAGAGCCTTTTTCCGCATTGGCTTTTAAAATCCAGCTGGATCCGCATGTCGGAAAATTAACTTATATCAGGATTTATTCAGGCAAATTAAAATCCGGCTCATATGCCTGGAATTCAATCAAAGACAAGCAGGAACGGGTGGGAAGACTTCTTCTGATGCATGCCAATAACCGCGAGGAGATTGAAGAGGCTTATGCCGGAGAAATAGTAGCCGCAGTCGGTCTTAAAGAAACCGGTACCGGTGATACTTTGAGTGATCATGCTCATCCGATTGTCTTGGAAAAAATTACCTTTCCTGAGCCGGTTATTTCTTTGGCTATTGAACCCAGGACTAAAGCAGATCAGGAAAAAATGGGTACTGCTTTACAGAAATTAGCCGAAGAAGATCCGACTTTTCTGGTTAAATCCAATTTGGAAACAGGCCAGACGATTATTTGGGGCATGGGAGAATTGCATTTGGAAGTTTTGGTCGACAGGATGAAAAGGGAATTTAAGGTCGATGCCAATGTTGGTGCTCCTCAAGTTGCCTATAAGGAAACGGTTAAAAGTAAGGCGGAAGGGGAAGGTAAATACATCCGTCAGACAGGCGGCCGGGGACAATACGGTCATTGTTTCTTGCGTGTAGAGCCAAAAGCCCGCGGAGAAGGCTATGAATTTGTCGATGCTATCAGGGGTGGCGCTATCCCTAACGAATTTATCCCCTCAGTGCAAAAGGGTGTAAAGGAAGCCTTGGATAAGGGTATTCTGGCCGGTTATCCGGTCGTTGACATGAAAGTTACCCTCTATGACGGTACTTTTCATGAGGTTGATTCATCGGATATCGCCTTCAAAATTGCCGGCAGCATGGCACTTCAAAATGCAGCCAAATTGGCAGGTTTAATTCTTCTGGAGCCTATTATGAAAGTGGAAGTGACGACTCCGGATGAATTTATGGGTACAGTCATCGGTGATATTTCCAGTAAAAGAGCGCAAATTTTAGGTACGGAAAAAAGGGGCAAAGTTTCCATTATTGTCGCCATGGTGCCGTTGGCAGAACTCTCCGGTTATGCCACAACCTTAAGATCAGTTTCCCAAGGCCGGGCTACCTACTACATGGAGCCGTCACATTACGAAGAAGTCCCCAAAAACATCACCGAAAAAATCGTCGCCTCCGTCTCCCCGACATCCACTAGGGGTTAATTAGTGGCGCCTTTTCCGCTAAAAATTCAATCAGCTCTTTTGGAGAACATATTTTAAACTTTCTGATTTTATTTTTAAGACTTAAAATGTGTTTTTTATCAAGACTCACTAAATAATTAGATTTTGCTTCTCTAGCGGAAGCTAGTACATGCTGATCACCCTGATCGCTTACAATATTTGAGAATTTTTCTACTGCTTCTAAACTTGGAGGAGATAATATAAATTTAAATATTTTTAGAGTTTCTTTTTGGGCAAATTCCTCAGTTTTACCGATTTTTTCAGCTCTTCTTTCTACTTCATCAAGAATAATGTCACTGATAATTCCCTTAATTCTATTTTCACGGACAAAATTTAAGAGTTTTGCCGATCCGCCCTTCGCTGAAGATAATCCTGCCAGAATGACAGAAGCATTGAAAAAAACAACGGGGATCCTCGGAGTTTTTTTCACTTTAATAATTTTTGTTTTTTGAGGGATAATGTTTCGGCTTTGTCTAATTCCAGAAACTCCCTGATTTCCTCATCGGTATATGATCTTACCGGATAAGGTAGTGTCCGTACCGGTTCAATGGTAATCTTGCCCTTCTCCCTTTTCATCCTGATGATGTTATTATCGGATATCCTCAAAGCTTCCCGGAATTTTTTGGGTATGGTAATAACTCCCTTAGGCTGAATTTTGATTAATTCGTCATCAACTGACTGTTGCATATTTATTCCTTATTTCCATAATACAGAATTTCCGTATTTCTGTCAATATTGCCTAGCCATTATAAAAAAAATCGTCACCCTCGTTTCTCCAACATCTACAAGAGGATAAAAGCCGGGAAAAATAAAATAGATCTTACTTCTTGAGTTCTTTTTTGCGCAGAAGGTAACGTAGGACCAGGACAGATGGAATGATAACGACCGAATAGACAGTCAGCCAGATGACGGCTGTAGCTAAATTCCTTAAAAGACCGACGAGTGATCTGACGGCTTGTTTGAAGATAACTTCCGGTCTCCAGGTTTCAGATGGCGCATAAGGCAAGGAAAATTCATCAGTTGATAAATTGATGGAGATTCTGGCCAATTGGGCATTTTTTTCCAGGTAATTTTGCCGACCCTTTTGAGAATCAATCTGGCTTTCAATATTTATTATTTCCTGCTGTATTCCCAATAGATCTGATACCTCGACAGCCTGGTCAAATAAAGCTTCAATTCTTGCTTTGGTTTTATTTAAAGTGGCTAATTTGGCATTAATATCTTCATATTGGTCGGTTACATCTTCACCATAGACATTTTCCCAGACGACTTTAATTGATAAACCTCTTAAAAAATTTAAAGTGGTATCCAATTTGGAAGCAGGAATGCGTACCGTTATATTGGCATTCGGAACGTCTTCGGGAGCTGACAAGCTGCTGTTGACCATGTAACCGCCCGCAGATTTGACCTGATTTAATATCTCATCCGCAACTTGCCGGACGTTTTTGACCTGCAAAGAAATATCGGCATTGCGGATTACCAACCGGTCCTGAACATTGGTTGTCGGAGGATAGTCCGGTGACGGAGGGATGATACTTTTACTGAAACCCCGCGAGCCAATTCCCATTTCCGGTGCAGCCATATCGAAGCTTTCGGTCATACCCAAATTCGGTATTGGGGAATAATTTCTAAATTTAAGAGGTGATACTCCGAAGTAATTTTTCAGGAGGAAATAGGCAACCATTACAGCCAGAAGTGCCGTTATTTTATTGTTTTTTATCCAAGACAAAATAACCCTCATGACTCCATGTTAGATAAAGGAAAGTTCCCTGTCAACCTCCTCTTGCGCCTGGCTGGGGAGATGTTGTATAATCTTTTTTACCCAAATTTAATTGGGAGTCTTTTTTATTAATTATTGGAAAGGAGTGCTTATGGCACAAGGCGTATTTCAAAGAAATAAACCTCATTTAAACATCGGTACAATCGGTCACGTCGATCACGGTAAAACTACCCTGACTTCGGCCATTACTCATGTTTTGGCAGCTAAAGGACTTGCCAAAGCTTTAAAATACGAAGAAATTGATAACGCCCCGGAAGAAAAAGCCCGAGGCGTTACCATAAATATTCACCATTCAGAATATGAAACCGAAAAACGGCATTATGCCCATATTGATGCTCCGGGACATGCCGACTACATCAAAAATATGATTACAGGCGCCGCCCAGATGGACGGAGCCATTCTGGTGGTTTCAGCTCCTGACGGACCGATGCCGCAAACCCGGGAACACATTCTTTTGGCCAACCAGGTAAACGTTCCGGCTATTATCGTTTTCATGAACAAAACCGATATGGTCCAGGACAAGGAACTTTTGGATCTTGTCGAAATGGAAGTCAGGGAACTTCTGACCAAATATAAATTCCCCGGAGATAAAGTGCCGGTTATCCGCGGCAGCGCTCTTAAAGCGCTTCAGGGAGATGCGGAAGCCATTAAATCAATTGAAGAATTGATGAAGACCGTCGATGAATACATTCCGGAACCGAAACGCGACTTGGATAAACCATTCCTGATGCCGGTTGAGGATGTCTTTTCGATCAAAGGCCGCGGGACGGTCGTCACCGGCAGGGTCGAAAGAGGCAAAATAAATGTAAATGAAGAAATCGAGATTGTCGGTATAAAGGCCACCCAAAAGACTGTCATTACCGGAGTTGAGATGTTCAGAAAAACCCTCAATGAAGCACAGGCCGGCGACAATGTCGGTCTTTTACTTCGCGGTGTGGAAAAGCACCAGGTGGAGCGCGGCCAGGTGATAGCTAAATCCGGTTCAGTTACTCCCCATACCGAATTTGAGGCGGAAATATACATTCTGACCAAAGAAGAAGGTGGTCGACACACACCCTTCTTCACCGGTTACCGACCACAATTCTATATCAGAACGACAGACGTGACCGGAGAGGTCACTTTGCCTAAAGGGGTAGAGATGGTGATGCCGGGCGATTCCACCAAAATGACAGCCAAACTGATTGTACCGGTTGCTCTGGAAGAAGGCCAGAGATTTGCCATCCGTGAAGGCGGCCATACGGTTGGCGCCGGAGTGATCACCAAGATCATAAAGTAACTTGAAAATCTAATAATGCCGAAAGGAAGAATACGAGTCCGACTGAAAGCTTATGACGGCAGGATCATAGATGATTCCTGTCAGAAAATACTGGATACGGCAATCAGAACGGGTGCCAGGGTTGTCGGGCCGATTCCGTTGCCTACAGATAAAGGTCATTACTCTGTGCAGCGTTCTCCTTTTACCGATAAAGACTCACGTGAGGATTTTATGATTAAAATTCATAAAAGGCTGATCGATATTATTGAGCCCACGGATAAAACAATTGACTCTTTAATGCATTTGGATCTTCCGGCCGGGGTGGATATTGCTATTAAAATGTAAGGGTAAGACAATTTAATTTCATACTTGTGTTAAAAACAAAGTATAAAATGAGAGCCATATTTTGACGGATTTTGGGAATCTGCTTTTTAAAAAAGCCCCGAGATTCGGGGCTAATTTTTTTATGTTTAACGCAATTGTAGGATCAAAAATAAACCAGACTCAAACATTTGATGAGAGCGGCAACAGGATTCCGGTGACACGTATTAATGCCGGTCCCTGTCATATTATTTCAGTGAAAACTGCCGATCGGGACGGTTATGCTGCTTTAGTAATCGGTTTTGGAATTAAAAGAACTAAACTCGTTAACAAAGCGCAACAGGGCAACTTCAAAAAAGCGGGGCTGGCAGAAAACAAAGCACCCCGCTTTTTAAAAGAGATTGAAGTCGGGAGTGGAGATGAAAACGGGGAAATCAAACCCGGATCCAGTTTTAGCGTTTCGGACGTATTCAAGGAAGGAGACAGGATTGAGGTTAGCGGTATTTCAAAAGGCAAAGGTTTTGCCGGAGTTGTCAAACGGCATGGATTTGCCGGTGGACCCAGAACGCATGGCCAGTCAGACCGCGAGCGGGCTCCGGGATCGATAGGACAAACCACAACCCCGGGTAGAGTCTATAAAGGCAAACGCATGGCCGGCAGGATGGGCCAGGACAGAGTTACCGTCAAGAATCTGAAAGTCGTGGCAATCGATGCGGAAAAGAATATCCTGACCATAAAAGGCTTAGTGGCCGGCGGCCGGAATTCATTGCTCTTAATCAGGAAATATTAAGGAAAAATTTTTATGCCGAAGAAAAAAACAGCCAAAAAAGAGATTAAAAATAAATTGGAAACAGCCGTTTATAATCCGGATGGCAAAGTTGTAAAGAAAATTTCATTGCCTAGTGATGTTTTTGATGTCGAGGTGAAAGCGGAGCTTCTCAATATGGCTGTCAGGATTTATCAGGCTAACCAGCGTGTGGGTACGCATAAAGCCAAGACACGGGGACAGGTGACCGGTTCAACCAGAAAAATATACCGGCAGAAAGGTACAGGCCGCGCCCGTCATGGGGATATTAAAGCTCCGATTTTTATAGGCGGCGGTGTCTCCCATGGACCGCTCCCCCGGGATTACCGGCTAGCCTTTCCCAAAAAAATGAAAAAGCTGGCACTTTTCGGAGCATTAACCGCCAGATTCCGCGGAAATAGTTTGAAAATATTAGCGAAAACTGAAGAGCTTAAACCTAAAACAAAAGATTTATTCCGGGTTTTAAAAAATTTGAATTTAGAACCTGATAAAAAAAATGATAAAATGACGACTCTCTTAATTACAGACGGCAAATCAGATAATCTTGTACAGGCAGGCCGCAATTTGCCCAATTTTAAAATTTCGGCAGTTAATCAATTGTCAGCTTATGAAGTTTTAGCGAATAAAAATTTGCTAATGATGCAAAAAGCCATAAATATTTTATCGGGAGAGAAAGATGAAGAAGTAAAACCGCTGAAAGGGACGGCAAAATCATGAAAAAAAATATTATTGTTGTCAGGCCGATTATCAGCGAACGGTCATTAAGTGATGCCAGGCGCGGTGTCTTTACTTTCGAAGTGGTTAAAAATGCCAATAAAGATTTGGCGGCTTCGGAAATAAGCAAGCTTTTCAATGTTAAAGTGGTCAGCATTACATCAGAAATAATTAAAGGCAAAATAAAATCAACAGGACGAAAAAAGCTCAGAGTTAAACGGCCTGATATGAAAAAAGTCCGCGTGCGTCTTTCAACTGGTCAAACCATACCCTTATTTGAAGTCGGACAAACATCATGAACATATTAAACCAAAAAAGACCGGAAAAAAATTTAAGCCGGATTTTGTCGAAGAATTCCGGCCGGAATTCAACCGGCAAAATTACCATCAGGCATCAGGGAGGCAGGCAAAAGAGGTATTACCGGCAAATAGATTTCAGGAGGGATAAAACCGGAGTTGCAGGCAGAGTCGTCGCTTTTGAATATGATCCTAACCGCAATGTTCATCTGGCTTTGGTCCATTATTCAGACGGTGAAAAAAGATATATTCTTTCTCCAATCGGTTTGGAATTGGGAAAAATAGTGGTTGCCGGGCTGGAGGTTGAATCAAATATCGGCAACGCTCTCCCCATGTCCAAAATTCCCATCGGTATGCCCATTCACAATGTGGAATTGCACCCCGGCCGTGGCGGTCAGATTGTCCGGGGAGCCGGAACCATGGCTACCATTCTGGCCCGCGAAGGCGGTTTCGTTCATTTGAAACTGCCATCAGGCGAGATCCGGAAAGTCCGGGAAAACGGCATGGCTACTGTCGGCCAGCTCGGCAATCAGGCATGGAAAGATACGCCCATCGGTAAAGCCGGCAGGGCCCGACTTTTAGGCAGACGTCCGAGTGTGCGCGGTACCGCCATGCATCCTGGTTCGCATCCTCACGGAGGCGGAGAAGGAAGAAGCGGAGAGGGACTAAAAAGTTCCAAAACTCCCTGGGGTAAAATAGCCCGCGGATTAATAACCAGGAAAAGGGGTAAATACTCCGACAGATACATAATTTCCCGCAGGAAGAAAAAAGGAAGGATTAAATAAATTTTTATGTCCAGATCAAGTAAAAAAGGACCTTATATTGACGCTAATCTTTTAAAGAAGGTTCTGTTACAGAAAAAGGGGGATGACCGTTCAGCCATCAAAACCTGGGCTCGGGCCTGCCAGATTTCCCCGGATTTTGTCGGCCATAAATTTGCTGTTTACAACGGCCAGAAATTCATAGAATTTTATGTTTCGGAAACCATGGTTGGACACCGCTTGGGAGAATTTTCACCGACCAGGACTTTCCGCGGCCACGGTCAGGTTACTAAGAGAGTGTTGGAGAAAACCTAAAAAATATGGAAGCGACAGCCTATATCAAATACGTCAAAATTTCGCCTAAAAAAGTCAAATCATTAGCCAAGCTGACGGTTGGTTTGCCGGTTACTTCTGCTTTGGAAAGACTTAAATTTACCCCCGGTAAATCAAGCATCCTTCTTCTCAAAGCAATACTTTCAGCCCGCGCCAACGCCGTCAATAATTTAAAACTTGATGAAAAAAATCTAATAGTCAGTGCGATTTCTATTGAAAAAGGACCTTTTTTGAAAAGATGGCAGCCGGTGGCGCGCGGAACCGCCCATGCTTACAAAAAAAGAAGCAGCCATTTAAAGATCAAAGTAGCAGAGAAAACAGCGAAGATCACGGAGAAAAAAGCTGAATTGTCCGCTGAAAACAAAACTGCAGAATCAAAACCGGCTGCAAAAATTAAGGAGAAGGGAAGGGATAAAAAAAATGGGTAGAAAAGTTAATCCGATAGGTTTCCGCATGGGTATTGTCAATACTTGGGATTCCCGCTGGTTTGCGGACAACAAGCAATACAAAGTATTTGTTATGGAAGATAATTTCCTGCGAGATTTATTTTTCAACCGGATAAAAGGTGCCGGTTTAACCAAGGTAGAAATCGAAAGATCAATAAACACCATTAATGTTATTTTGCATGTTGTGCGTCCGGGTTTGGTAATCGGACGGGGTGGCCAGGGTATGGAAGATCTGAAAAAATATGTGCAAAAAAGCCTTTTGGCGTTCCGCCAAAAAAAGAGCGGTCTTTTGGATAAAAAAAATGTTTTGAAAATAGATTTGAAAGTGGAACCGGTGAAAGAACCCAATCTCAATGCCCGCTTTATGGCAACTCAAATAGCCGAACAGTTGCAAAAGAGACTGCCTCACAAAAGAGTCGTCAATTTTGCTTTGGAGAAAATGATGAACAGCGGAGCGCGCGGAGCCAAAATAATCATAGCCGGCAGAATTGCCGGAGCGGAAATTGCCAGGCGGGAAACTTATAAAAAAGGCACATTACCATTATCAACCATCAGGGAAGATATTGATTTTGCTTCCGTACCGTCTTTAACAAAATCAGGTTATATCGGCATTAAAGTTTGGATTTGCAGATAAAAATATGTTAACACCAAAAAGAACAAAACACCGCAAACATTTCAGAGGTAAAATGCGTGGTATGGACAGCCGCGGTTCGGAAGTTATTTTCGGGCAATTCGGATTGAAAGCCATGAGTGCGGGCTGGGTCTCGTCCAAGCAAATCGAAGCCGGCCGCCGTGTTCTGACCCGCTATACCCAAAAAGGCGGACGGGTCTGGATCAGAATTTTTCCTGATCATGCCATTAGCGACAAACCGCCGGAAGTCAGGATGGGTGGCGGTAAGGGCGATGTCGTTGAGTACGTTTTCACCGTCAAACCCGGACGTATTATTTTCGAAATGGGCGGTATTACAGCCGAATCGGCAAAGGAAGCCATAACTACAGCCGGAGGTAAACTCCCGGTTAAAACAAAATTTATCGTTAAAACATAAGATGAAAAAAAGCCAAGCCAAAGAATTACCAAATAAGACCGTAAAAGCGCTGAATAAAGATTTGTTGGATCTTTATACGGAACTTAAAAAAAAGTCGGTTGATGATGCCAGCGGTAAAATTAAAAATGTCAGCTGGAAGCGCAGTGTAAAAAAAGACATAGCCCGCATATTAACCGTTATCAGAATAAAGGAGTTGACGACAAAATGAAAATGTTAACAGGCAAAGTCGTTTCGGACAAAATGTTAAACACCTTGGTGGTAGAAGTAGTCAGACAATCGATTCATCCTTTATATAAAAAAATCTTAAGACGAAGCAAAAGATACAAAGTACACAATACGGATTCCGGTATAAAAACTGGGGATACCGTCAAAATTGCCGAAACGAAACCAATGTCAAAAGAAAAGTATTTCAAAGTCGTTGAAAAGATATGATCCAGTTAAGATCCATACTGAATGTGGCCGATAATACCGGTGCCCAAAGGCTTTCGGTTATCCAAGTCCACGGCCGCGGCAACCGGATGATAGCTTATGCCGGTGATGTTGTTACTTGTGTGGTAAAAAAAGCCGCAGCGGAAGGTATGGTAAAAAACCATGAAATAGTCAAAGCGGTTATTGTCAGGACCCGTAAGGAAACCAGACGGACCGACGGCTCCTATATCCGTTTTGATGAAAATGCCGCTGTGATTATAGATAATCCCAAGGATAAAAATCCCAAAGGCACCAGAATTTTCGGACCGGTTATCAGGGAGCTTAAAGATTTAGGGTTTAACAAAATTGTTTCCATGGCTACGGAGGTTTACTAAAAAATGATGAAATTAAAAAAAGGTGATGAAGTTATCGTCACCATGGGCAAAGATAAAGGCAAGAAGGGCAAGGTCGAAAAAATTTATGCTCAGAGAGAAACTGCGCTTATTCCCGGTTTAAACCTTTATAAAAGGCATTTGAAAAAAAGGGATGAAAAAAATCCGGGGGGCATTGTCGATTTCCCCAGGCCACTGGCATTCGCCAAAGTGGCTCTTATCTGTTCCAAATGCGGCAAGCCGACCCGGATTGGCTTTAAATTTGATAATAAAATTAAAAAAAGAATCTGCCGTAAATGTCAGGCGGTAATCTAAATTAAGCATATGTCATCTTTTCGTGATCAATATCTAAAGACAGGCAGGCAAACAATAGCCAGGGATTTAAAAATCAGCAATATCATGGCGGTCCCGCAACTTATAAAAGTGGTTATTAATGTAAGTTTGGGAGAAGCTCTCAGTAATAAAAAAGCGGTTGAAACCGTTATGAATCAGATAAGCCTCATTACCGGACAAAAGCCCGTGGCTACCCGTGCCAGAAAAGATATCTCCACTTTCAAATTAAGAAAAGGTGAAATAGTCGGAGTAAAAGTCACTTTAAGAGCCGGCAAAATGTACGATTTCGTAGAAAAACTGATCAAGATTGTCCTTCCCCGTATCAGGGATTTCCGCGGTATTTCCCTTGGCGGATTTGATGGGCAAGGGAATTACACTTTGGGTCTTTCCGAACAGATTGTTTTTCCGGAAATCGATATGTCAAAAATCGATAAAGCCAGAGGCCTGGAGATAACAATGGTGACCAATGCAGGAAAAGAAGGGACAAAAAAACTGATGGAAAACCTGGGATTTCCCTTTATGAAAGTCAGGAAATAATTTAATCGTGATATAATCAGACACTTAAAAAAATATGGCTAAACAATCAGATATCATTAAATTTCAGAAAAAGCAGAAATTTGAAGTAAGACAGAGAAACCGCTGCCAGTTCTGCGGTAGGGCTCGTGGGTATATGAGACGGTTCGGACTATGCCGTTTATGTTTCCGGGAAAAAGCTAATTTAGGCCAATTGCCCGGAGTAATTAAAGCCAGTTGGTAAAAAATTATGACGCATGATCCTATTTCAGATTTTTTCGCCAGAATTAAAAATGCCTATATGGCTGGTAAAAATGAAACAGATGTTCCTTATTCCAAAATGAAATTAGCCTTGGCCGAAATTCTGAAAAACCAGGGATATTTGGGGAAAGTGGAAATAAAGGGTTCGACGCATAAAGATTTGATTATGAGTTTGCTGTACCAGAACAAGGAACCAAAAATAACAGACATTATCATGGTCAGCAAACCGGGTAAAAGGGTCTATGTTAAAAGGGATGAATTGCCCAGGGTCAGGCAGGGTATGGGTATGGCGATTGTTTCTACCCAGGAAGGAATAATGACCGACCGGCAGGCCAGAAAAAAAGGCTTAGGCGGCGAATTGATTTGTAAAATGTGGTAAAAATATATGGGAAAATTAAGACAAAAACCGATAATTTTTCAGGCACCTACCAATGTTTCGCTGGAAAACGGCAGAATTAAAATGGCAGGCCCCAAAGGCGATCTGCAAATTGACATACCGGCAAAAATAGACGCCCAACTTGAGCCTACGAAAGTCAAACTCACTGTAGCCGACGAGAAGGATAATCCTCTCTTAGGACTTTATAATTCCCTCATCAGAAATGCCATCAGCGGAGTTTCCAGCGGTTGGCAAAAAACTTTGGAATTGGTAGGCGTGGGATTCCGCGCTCAAGGAACGGGTAGTGAACTTATTTTAAATGTTGGATTTTCCCATCCGGTTAAAATAACAGCGCCTCCCGGCGTGACTTTCCAAGTCAGTGAGAACAAAATTATCGTCTCAGGAGCGGATAAATATTTGGTCGGCGAGACAGCTGCAAGCGTGCGCAGAGTCAAGCCGCCCGAACCGTATAAAGGCAAGGGCATCCGCTATTTAAATGAAGTCATCCGCAAAAAACTGGGTAAAGCAGCCAAAGCAGTCGGTGCAGCTTCGGCAGCTAAGTAAACTTATGAACAGAAAAATACTATTAGCACGCAAAAATAAATCCAAATCCATAATACTAGCCGGGCATAAGGGGACGGCTAAGCGTCCGCGGTTATCGGTTTTCAGGTCAAACCGTTATATTTATGCCCAGCTTGTCGATGATGAGAGCGGTAAGACTCTGGTTTCGGCCAGCGAGAAGGAGATAGTCAGGGACAAAAAACCAGAATCTACCAAAAAAAGCGCAACAGCCAGACTCGTCGGGGGACTTTTGGCAGAAAAATCAATAAAGAAAAATATAAAAAAAGCCATTTTTGACAGAAGGGATTACCACTACCACGGCAGGGTAAAACAGTTAGCTGAAGGAGCCAGGGAGAAAGGCCTGCAAATTTAATTATGGATGAAGAATTTTCAGAAAAAGTTGTTCAGGTAAACAGGGTTTCCAAAAAAACCACCGGCGGCAACAAGATCGGTTTTTCTATACTGGTTGTTGTTGGTGACAAAAAAGGCAAAGTCGGTGTGGGATTGGGCAAAGCAGCTGATGTTGCTTCTGCAATCAGAAAAGCCTCATCCTATGCCAAAAAGCATATGGTCAAAATTCCTTTGGTCAGGACGACCATTCCTCATGAAATCAGAATTAAATTGGGTGCGGCCAAAATTCTTCTTAAACCGGCTCCACCCGGTACAGGCATCAGGGCAGGAGGCAGTGTCAGGGCTGTTGTCGAGGCAGCCGGCATTAAAGATATTGTTTCTAAAATCTTAGGCACGGACAATAAAGCCTCCAATGTCTATGCGACTTTTGCTGCATTACAAAAACTTAAAGAAAGGCGCATATGATCGATTTAAAGAATCTTCCCAAACAAACAGACAGACGCGGCAAACGCTTGGGCCGCGGGCATGGCAGCGGCCGCGGTAAGACAGCCGGCCGGGGAACCAAAGGACAAAAAGCCAGAGGGAATATTCCCGTCAGGATAAAAGAAGGGGGAATATCCTTTGTCAAGAGACTACCTCTTTTCAGAGGCCGCGGCAGGAATAAAAGCATAAGTACCAAGCCTTTTATCATTAATCTTAAAGATCTGCCGGATTTAGCCAAAAATACGGTCGTTGATTTGGCCTTTTTGGTAAAATCAAAATTAGTCAAACAGGAAATTGCTGAAAGTTACGGTCTTAAATTATTGGGAGACGGTGAAATTAAAATGCCGGTAACTGTTAAAATAGCCTGTTCCAAACGCGCGAAACATAAAATCGAAAAAGCCGGCGGCAAAGTTGAATGAATAAATATCTCAGATCCATTAGTCTGGCATTTAAAACACCGGAACTTCGCCGCAAAATAATTTTTACGGCAGTAATTTTTCTGGTTTTTAGGATTTTTGCCCATGTACCTGTGCCGGGGGTGAATCTGGTGAAATTGAGAGCCCTCTTTTCCCAAAGCGAATTCCTGGGACTGTTGGATATCTTCTCAGGAGGGACTTTGGCTAACTTCTCGGTCATGGCTATCGGTCTTAATCCTTACATCAATGCTTCCATCATCCTGCAGCTTTTGACGATTGTTTTTCCCAAACTCGAGGAACTTCAAAAAGAGGGAGAGGCAGGCAGGGAAAAAATCAACCAGTATACCCGTTTTCTGTCTGTGCCTTTAGCCACGTTGCAGTCTCTGGGTATGTATGCCCTTTTGAGAAACCAGGGGATTATCGAAAATTTGAACCCTGTGACTTTGATGTCACTGGTGGCGACAATGACAGCAGGGACAGTTGTTTTAATGTGGTTGGGGGAACTTATCTCCGAGTTCGGCATCGGCAACGGTATTTCCCTTTTAATTTTTGCCGGAATCGTCGGGCGTATGCCGGTCTTTCTGGGCCAGACTTTTTCTCTGGTTTCCCAGGAAATGCTGGTTAATCTGCTTATTTTTGTTATCTTGGGATTTGCGGTAGTGGCCGGAATCGTCTTTATCAATGAAGCTGTCAGGCAAGTGCCGGTCAACTACGCCAAAAGGATCAGGGGCAACCGTCTTTATGGCGGACAAACGACCTATTTACCTTTGAGATTGAATCAGGCCGGAGTTATTCCCATCATCTTTGCCGTTTCCCTCGTTTTAATCCCCCAGCTTCTGGGCAAATTTCTGTCGCAAATTCCCAATCAGGCTTTAGCCTCCGTGGCCTCCCGGGTGGCCGCTATTTTTTCAGCTCAAGGCATAGTTTACAATGTTTTCTATTTTCTTCTGGTTATCGGCTTTACTTATTTTTATACGGCGATTACCTTTAACCCCCAGAAAATATCAGGAGAAATCCAGAAGTACGGCGGATTTATACCGGGTATAAGGCCGGGCACTCCTACCGCCAATTACCTTAATTATATTCTGACCAGGATTACTTTAGCCGGAGCCCTGTTTTTAGGTTTGATTGCCATCCTGCCTTCTTTGGCACGTCTGGCGACCGGTATTTCCTATTTGACCATCGGCGGTACCAGTATTCTAATTGTTGTTTCGGTTGTTTTGGAGACAGTCAAACAGATAGAAGCCCAACTGGTTATGCGTAATTATGAAGGGTTTCTGAAGTAATTATGCACCTTATTATCTACGGTCCGGAAGGCTCAGGCAAAGGCACGCAAGCCAATGTTCTAAGTAAATATTACCATTTGCCCATAATAACTTCCGGCGATTTGGTCAGAGCAATGGCTGAAGCTGATAAAGGATCAATCGGGCAAGCCTGCCGTCAGGCATTAGAATCAGGCACTTATGTTTCGGATGACGTCATGTTTGAAATCTGGCGGCAGAAATTGGCCACAAGGGAAGCGAAAAAAGGTTTTATCCTAGACGGTTTTCCCAGAAATAAACATCAGGCGGAATTTTTGCTCGATCAGGTTAAGAAAAACGGTTATAAAATTGACAGGGTAATTTATATTACTCTGGGTGATGAGGAAGCTCACCGCCGGCTGAAAAAGAGGAACCGCAAACTTTTTGAAGGGAGTACGGAGTTTCATGACAGTCCGGAAAGGATTACCCAGCGTTTAGCCACCTACCGGGCGCGGGAAAAGGAAACATTGGCATATTTCAAGGAGATGAAACTGCTTACGGAAATCAACGGAGAGCAAGCGGTAGAAGAGGTTTTCCATGAGATTGTTTCAGGGTAGAAAAATACTTCTTTTAGCCGGACTGGCCGGAACCGGTAAAACAACAGCCTCCGGCTTTTTTCGTTCATTTAATATCCCTGTAGTCAGAATGGGAGATGTGACCGACCGTTATCTAAGGAGAGAAAAATTAGTGTTGGATGAGACCAATGAAAGCAAGGTGAGACGCAATTTAAGACTGAAGTACGGCAGCGATTATTATGCCAGGGAGACGTTGCCCAAAGTCGCAAATAAACTAAACAGCAGCCGTTTGGTGATAGTTGAAGGCCTTCGTTCAGAAGAAGAGAGGCAGACGTTTTTAAAGGAATTTGGTAATTGCCGGCTACTCTATTTGGAAGTTCCCTCCGGATTACGGAAAGAAAGGCTCTTAAAAAGGAAAAACCGTCCCTTAAAATTAAGACAAATAGAATTAAGGGAAAATTACGAAAAAATAAATTTAGGGACTGATAGGCTTAAAAAAGAGGCGGATTATTTTATTAAAAATTCAGGTACGCTTTCCGATTTAAAAGAAGAAATTAAAGAGCTTGTCAAAAAAATAAGCAATGATTGATTATAAAACAGACGAAGAAATAGAAATCATGCGAAAAGGAGGCATCATCCTTTCGGAAGTTATGGATCTGCTGTTAAGAACTGCGAAAGTAGGTGTCAGTATGGCAGAATTGGACCGGTTGGCAGAGTCGGAAATTGAAAAAAGAGGAGCAGAACCGTCATTTAAAAAAGTACCGGGATATAAATGGAGTATCTGCGCCTGTATTAATGAAATCGTCGTCCACGGCATACCGGGAAACTATAAAATCAGACCGGGTGACGCGGTCGGTATTGATTGCGGAGTTTATTATGAGGGTTTTCATACAGATGCTTCCTGGACTATAAGAGTCGGGCACGGTTCAAACGACAAGGCGATTGACCGCTTTTTAGAAGTCGGAGAGAAAGCTTTAAGAAATGCCCTAAGGCAGGTTAGAACAGGCAATTATATATTTGATGTCTCCCGCGCCATCCAAACGGAAGTCGAAGGGGCAAATTTCAGTGTCGTTAAGAGTTTAATCGGCCATGGGGTAGGCCGCTCCCTTCACGAGGAACCGGAAATTCCCGGTGTGGCCCGGGGGAAACGGAGTGAGAGTATTCCCATTAAACAGGGAATGGTCTTAGCTATCGAAGTAATTTATAATATGGGTGGCAGTGACGTCATTTATAAAGGAAATGACGGATGGACAATCAAAACTAAAGATGATAAAATATCAGGACTTTTCGAAGCCACCGTGGGGGTATCGAACCACGGTGTTCTTCTTTTGACAAAAATAAATGGCACATCAGGGGACAATCGAAAAGACAGGTCAGGTGATTGAGGCATTGCCCAATACCCTGTTTCGGGTCAAAATGGATGACCAAAAAGTTATACTTTGTCATCTGTCAGGTAAAATGAGGATTCATTACATCAAAATCCTGCCGGGTGACATGGTTAAAGTAGAAATGACGCCCTATGATCTGACAAAAGGCAGGATTACCTATAGAATGAAGTAGTTGGTAGTTTATAGCTAAGAACTATGAACTAATAACCTTAAACTAAATTATGAAAGTCCAATCATCAGTTCAAAAAAGATGTAAAAAATGCAAAGTGGTAGTGAGACGGGGCCACGTTTATATAGTTTGTGAGAACCCGAAGCATAAACAGAGACAAGGATAATTATGGCACGTATAGCAGGAGTTGATTTACCGAATCATAAAAGAATAGATATTGCCCTGACCTATATTTATGGGATTGGCAGGAGAAATGTCCAAACTCTTTTGACCACAGCCAAAATTGAGGCCGGGAAAAAGGTGGGCACTTTAACCGAAGAAGACGTCGGCCGCATTATGAAAGTTTTGGATAAAGATTTTAAGATAGAGGGTGATCTGAGGATCGAAGTTACGGAGAATATTAAAAGATTGAAGGAAATAGGCTGTTACCGCGGTATCAGGCACGTTAAGAATTTGCCGGTACACGGTCAGAGGACCAGGGTCAATGCCAGGACCAAAAGAGGCAAAAGACAGACTGTCGGAGCTTTAAGAAAGGATATGCGGGCAAAAGTAACCACCCCGGAACCGGCCGCCAAGTAAAATATTATGAAAAAAACAGCTAAAATTGCCGAAAAAGGCAAAGTCTTTATTACTTCAACCTTCAATAATACCATCGTGACTTTAACCGATGAAAAAGGCAATGCCCTGGGTTGGGGATCTTCAGGCAGTGTGGGATTCAAAGGTACCCGCAAATCCACTCCGTTTGCCGCCACATCAGCCGTTGACCAGGTAGTTAAAAAAGTGATGATGAAAAATAGGCTAAGGACTGTCGAAGTCTTTATCAAAGGTCCGGGCTCCGGCAGGGATGCGGCTTTGAGAGCTTTAAAAAGCGCGGGTTTATTCATTACCATGATTGCCGATGTTACGCCGATGCCTCACAATGGAGTAAGACCTAAAAAGAAAAGGAGAGTCTGATGGCTAGATACAGAGGACCGAAAAACAGGATTGCCAGAAGAGAAGGTATTGATCTGGGGCTTAAAACACCCGGATCAGCCGCCCATGCCAATCTTATGAAACGGTTGAAAATCACACCTGGCATGCACGGCCAAAAGAGAAAAAGAAAACCTTCCGATTATGGAATACAATTGAGGGAAAAACAGAAAGTGAAAAGGCTGTACGGACTTCTGGAGAAACAATTCAAGAATTATTTTGCCAAAGCCTCAAGCCACACGCAAAACACGGGAGAGGTGCTTTTATCGCTTTTGGAAAGGCGCCTGGACAATGTTATCTACCGGCTTAATCTGGCGCCGACCAGGACCAGCGCCCGTCAATTTGTAACCCATGGCCACGTTTTAGTTGATAATAAAAAAGTGAATATCCCTTCATATTCAGTTAGGGCAGGGGAGGTTATTTCCATGAAGCCGAAATTTCTGGAGACCCCTGTTGTCAGGCAAATGCTGGAAATCAAAGATGCCTCACTGGCAGCCTGGTTATCCAAAAAAGGGCCGGTCGGCAAAATTACCAGACTGCCGAAAAGGGAAGATATTGCCGAAGCTATTAATGAACAGCTTATTATTGAGTTTTATTCCAGATAATATTTAAGGAGGTTTATATGGTTGAACCAAGATTTACAGTCAAAGAGGAGACCGTAAGCGAAAATTACGGTAAGTTTTCTTTTGAACCTTTGGAGCAGGGTTACGGTCATACATTAGGAGTTTCTTTAAGGCGCGTACTTTTGACATCCCTCAAGGGGGCAGCCGTCACCAAAGTCAGAATAGACGGAGTTAAACATCAATTTTCCACCTTGCCGGGATTGAAAGAGGATGTCATTCAGCTCATTTTAAATATCAAAAAACTTAGGGTTCAGCTCCCATCAGACAAGCCGGTTACGGCCAAATTGAATGTCAAAGGTCCGGGCAAGTTTTATGCCAAGGATATTGCTGTACCAGATGCGGAAATCATCAATAAGGACTTATATCTGGGTGAATTGACTTCCAATAAAGCCAAGATGAATATGGAGATTTATATCGAGCCCGGATACGGATACCTGACGACCGAAGAGTACAGAGGATCGAAGGAAATGAACATGATTATTCTTGACGCTTTATACAGCCCGGTGACCCGTGTTAATTACAAAGTCGAAGCCACCCGGGTTGGCCGTGTGACCGATCTGGATAAGCTGATCATGGAAATCTGGACGGATGGTACAGTTTCTCCAATTGAGGCTGTCAAAGAAGCTTCAAAAATCCTGGTTGCCTATTTCCTGCAGATTTATGAACCCAAAGCCAAAAGTACTGACAGTGTTGCCGTGACACCGGCAGTATCTGAGGAGGTACTCAAAATGACTTTGGAGGAGCTTGATCTTCAGACCAGGATTGTCAATGCACTGCATAACGGCGGTATTGATACGGTCGGCCAGCTTTTGGGCACACCGAAAAAAGAGCTTTATAAAATCAAAAATTTGGGAGCCAAATCAATTACCCATATTGAAGGGATTTTACGGGAGAAAGGCATAGCTCTGACCGTTTAAAAATATGAGACATAATGTTTTCGGCCGGAAACTGAATCGTGACGTCAAAGAGCGCAAAGCGCTTTTCCGCAGTCTGGTAAAGGCATTTATCGACAAAGGCAGAATAAAGACGACTTATGCCAAAGCGCGCGCCGTCGGCTCTTTGATCGAAAAACTGGTTACCAAAGCCAAAGACGGATCCCGCGCCTCGATGACTCAATTGATGTCATTTTTTAACCACAAGGAACCGGTTAAAAAACTGACCGATGAGATTGCCCCCCGTTTCAAGGACAAAATCGGCGGTTATATCAGAATGATCCGTTTAGGCAGAAGAAGCGGTGACAATGCCCAGGAAGTTTTACTGGAATGGACGGTACCGGAGCCGAAAATTGAAAAAGCCGGCAAAGTCAAAACAGCCGTTAAAAAAGAAATTTCCGGGAAAAAGAAAAACAAAAAATGATAAAACAGTACACAAAACCCACCAGAGCAAAGGATATTGTCAGAAAATGGCACATTGTTGATCTTAAAGGCAAAATATTAGGAAGAGCTGCCACCGATATTGCCGCTAAGTTAATCGGCAAAAACAAAGTTTATTATGTTCCGAATCTGGACTGCGGTGATCATGTAGTCGTCGTCAATGCCACCAAAGTTGAAGTCACGGGAAAGAAACCCTCCCAAAAAGAATACATGCATTTTTCCGGTTACCCGGGGGGCCTTAAAAGAAAACTGTATAAACAGATCATGCTGGAGAAGCCGGAAAGAATTATTCAGCAGGCGGTTTCCGGGATGCTGCCGAAAAATAAACTGCGCGATTCCATGCTCAAACGGCTTTATGTTTATCATGATGATAAACATCCCTATGAGGCAAAATTATCACATGGCGAAAAAAACTGAAAATAAAAAACAGCAATATTATGAAGCAGTCGGGCGCCGGAAAGAAGCGACTGCCCGTGCCAGGCTTTATGTTCTGACCCAGGACACCATTGATATCGGTGGTGTTTCCATAAAAAAAGGCGATATTATGGTAAATAAAAAGCCCGTGGAGCAATTTTTCCCCGGCGAAACTGCCAAAAGTATTTATCTGGAACCGTTCCGCACCACCAATACTGTCGGCAGGTTTACCGTCTCGGCCCTGGTTACCGGAGGAGGCACATACGGCCAGATGGGTGCTTTCATCCATGCCGTCTCCAGAGCACTTCTGGAAATTGACAAGGACAAATTTCGCCCGATTCTCAAAAAAAGAGGTTTCTTAAAAAGAGACCCCCGTATGAAAGAGCGCCGCAAAGCCGGTTTAGCCCAAAAAGCCCGGGCCAAAAAACAATCCCCGAAGCGTTAATTACCTCCACCCGTCGGGTATTCCGAATCTACACCTGTTCTTTGAGATCTTTTTATATCTTCTAGTATCTTCTAATATCTTGTAAGTTCTACTAATATTTGTTAAAAATATATGGAAGCATCTTTTTTATGCAGCTTGATTACACTTATTCCATAACCGAGTCCATCAAAAATCATCTTTATCAGCTTGACGTTTTGAAAAAAGCTTTAACTTTGATGCCGCCTCTTCCCCATATCGAAGAGAATCTGAGGCGAAAATCGCTTCTTAAAAGTTCCGTTTATTCTGCCCGCATTGAGGGCAACCGTTTGAGAATGGAAGATGTGGAAAATTCCGCCTTTGGCCTTCGCTCTGAAACCAAGGAAAAAATGGAGATCGCCAATATATTAAAAGCCATTCATTGGCTGGATTCCGAAAAAACTCCAGCGGTGTTATCAGCAGTCCTTTTAAAAAATTTGCACGGCTATATCATGTCCGGTCTGACGGAAGAATTGGGGAAATTCAGGCAAGGGCAATCTGCCATTTTCAATCAAGCCGGAGTCGCCATCTACATGCCTCCGCCTGCCGGAGAATTGGAAGCATCAGTAGATAGATTGATAAACAGAGTCAACCTTTCAAAGGATTCCGGTCCTCTAAAATCAGCCTATTTTCATTTTGTATTTGAGAAAATCCATCCTTTTCTGGACGGCAACGGCCGCGTAGGCAGACTGGTTTCCGCTTTTATCCTGAAACAGACAGGTTATGACTTCAGAAGTTTAGTTTCCCTGGAAGAGTATTTGGAAAATGAACGTGAAAGGTATTATTATTTTTTAAACATAAGTTCCCAGGATATCACCCCATTTGTGGAATTTTTTGTGGAAGGACTGCTTATCCAGGCGGAAAAAGCGGTGGGGAATCTGGGAAAAACAGAAAAGGAGCGGCCGGAAGACAGTCTCTTGCCCAGACGCCGGGAAATACTGGAGATTATCAGAGACCAGAAAATGGTTTCATTCGATGCCATCAAAAGGAGATTTTATAAGGTGCCTGTAAGTTCCATACACTATGATTTAAAGCAATTAATTAAACACGGCTTTATCAAAAAACTGGGCATCACCCGCGGTTCCCTTTATACCCCTGCTACTATATAAACAGGATGAATATCGCTTTTGTCACCTATGCCAAATCACCCCGGTTTACCCCCAGCGATAAATTACTGGTCAAACCATTAGAGTCGTTTGGACACAAACTATTTCCGGCTCCCTGGGACAATCCGGAAATTGACTGGCAGAAGTTTGATGTTTTGATTCTCCGCTCCTGCTGGAATTACCATCTACATATTGACGGATTTCTGTCCTGGTTAAAAAAGATAAAAAAGTTAGGTATCAGACTCTGGAATCCTTATCAAATCGTCCTTTGGAATATCGATAAAAGATATTTATTTGATTTGGAGAAAAAAGGCATTGGAATCATTCCGACAAAACTCATTAAAAAAAATGCAGTTTCTACCCTCAAGAAGTATTTTTCAGATTTCAATTGTCAGGAACTTATTGTCAAACCGACTATCGGTGCTTCGGCTTATAAAATAAACCGTTTTCTTGTATCCGAAGCTGAAATAAGACTAAAAGATTTTCAGCAGATGTTAACTCAAACCGATTGTCTAATCCAACCATTGATGAAAGAAATATTTGAGGGGGAAATATCGATGATTTTTTTGGGAAAAAAATTCAGTCATGCAATCTTAAAACAACCCCGGCAAGATGAATTTAGAGTGCAGATAGAATTAGGAGGGACGGAAGAATTAACTAATTTATCTCCGGAGTTGATAAAACAAGGCCAAAAAATTATTGATAGCATAAAAGGAAATTTGTTATATGCCAGGGTGGACGGTATTATTCATGATGGAAAGTTTATGCTGATGGAACTGGAATTGGTTGAACCGCACCTCTTTCTCGATTTATATCCGCCTTCAGCCCTCCAATTTGCCTCAAAATTTGAAAATTTCAGTAAATGATGACCGGAGTGCCGATTGGGGCCCAGTTAAAGAGTTGTTCAGCCTCGGGTGTTTTCATATTGACGCAGCCGTGGGACATCGGCTGGCCGAAATTGTTATGCCAATATGTGCCGTGGAAGGAGAAGCCCCGGTACCAGGGAATCTGGCTGTTGCCGAAAAACATGACCCAGGGCACATTGGGCAGATAATAATAGGTGTTCCTTTCGCGGCTGCCGCCGGACATTTTTTGCGCCCTGATTTTGCGTTCGATGGTGAAAGTACCTTTGGGAGTCGGCGCCCATTTGCCGGTGGAGACGACAAAGTCGAATAATTTTGTATTACCGTCAAAACCGTAGACGTGTTGGGCAGCCAAATTGACTTCTATCCTTTTAACCCCGACCGATTCTCCTAAGACGTAAGCAAAAGAATCAAAAAGCGCAGGCACGGTCACTTTATAGCCTAAATATTCTCCGGAAGTTTCTGAAGGATCATATTGTTCGGATAGTTCCTGCCGGCTGTTGACAGGTATGCAGCCTAAAGTTGCAGAGGATTTTTGCGCATTAAGAGGTTGATTCAGCATCCAGACGACCGCAGACTCGATCAGTGTCAGAATAACCAGCAGATAAGTAGTTTTTTTCACTGATTCCAGTATAAGCTATGGAAAATAAATTTGACAATGTCTTTATGACAAAGGTTTCATGGTTTTGATATCCTTCATGGGGAAATGCTTAAGATTAAGGGAAACGAGAATGAGATTATTGACGTTGGCGCAACCTGCGATCAAACAATCAATCAGACTGAGATTTTTATATTGTTTACTGAATTGCTGAAAATACAGTCCTGCCTGTTTGGCAGCCAGCGGGGTTATATCCCAAGTCTGAAATTCATTTAAGATGTTTTCTGTTCTCATGAGTTCAGAGGGAAAAATGTTTTTATAAATTTCGGCAATGGAAATAGTTGAGATGGAAAGAGGGTCTTTGTCTTTAAGTCTAAGTAATAAATCAGTATATTTCTTATTTCCCCGTAAGACCCAAATAAGGACATCAGTATCGATTAAATACATGATTAGAAGGTTCTGTTGGCGGCTTTTCTTTCCTGTTCAACCCATTTAACAACATCTTTTTTTGTCCGCCATTCGGGATGATTTTTATCGGAGAATATTCCGCTGGCTGCCATTAATGCTTTTTCAAATGTCCCGGGATTGAATTTTTTCTTACCGGTGAGCATAGCTATCTGTTCGTCTTTCTTTTCATCCCTTAAGATGACGGTATATCCATCTTTGGCTTTGGCGATGTAATCTGCAATATTCTGACGAAACTGGCTGATAGACACGTTTATAGTCATATTTTGATATTAGTACATATTGTACTTTTCGTCAAGAATAGGCAAGAAGAATCGATGAAAGCAGAATGATAAGTTTTTTTATACGCTTCTCCTTGTCGGGGCGACACGATTTGAACGTGCGACCACACGACCCCCAGCCGTGTGCTCTACCAACTGAGCTACGCCCCGTTAATCCCTTGTATTTTACCATAGATTGTGACAGAATAATCATGATTTTTATCCGCATTTCCTGCCCCGATTTAATCGGGGCCTGCCGAAAATAAAGAGATTCAATGACTGTTAACCAAAAATTGCAGGCAATCCGCGTTGCCATGGACCAGATTGAAAAGCAGTACGGCCGCGGTTCCATCATGCGTTTGGGAGATCAACAAGCCGGTAAATTTGCCATGGAGGTTATTCCTACCGGATCGCTGGCTTTGGATATCGCTTTGGGAGTCGGCGGTGTGCCCCGGGGCAGGATTATCGAGATTTTCGGTCCGGAAGCTTCCGGCAAGACGACTGTTACTCTGTCGATTATCGCCGAAACGCAAAAGCTGGGCGGAGTAGCGGCTTTTATCGATGCCGAGCATGCTCTTGATCCCATCTGGGCGGAAAAGCTGGGAGTCAAACTGGACGATCTTCTGGTTTCCCAACCGGATACCGGAGAGCAGGCTTTGGAAATTGCTGAAACTTTAATCAGGTCCGGCGGAATTGATTTGGTAGTCATCGATTCAGTGGCAGCCCTTGTTCCCAGAGCGGAAATTGAAGGGGAAATGGGTGATTCCATGATGGGTGTTCAGGCCCGGCTCATGTCCCAGGCCTTGAGAAAACTGACCGGCGTTATTTCCAAATCGAAGACGGTAGCCATGTTTACCAACCAGTTGAGGCAGAAAATCGGCGTTATGTTCGGCAATCCGGAGACAACACCCGGAGGATTAGCTTTGAAATTCTATGCGACGATGCGTATGGATATCAGAAAAATTGAAACGCTGAAAGCCCAGGATAAAGCGATTGGTTCCCGGCACAGGGTCAGGATTGTTAAAAATAAAGTAGCCGCTCCTTTCAGGATTGCCGAATTCGATATCCTGGAAAACGGCATTTCAAAGGAAGGGGCTATCATCGATATCGGCCTGGAATTCAGCGTTCTGAATAAAGCAGGTGCTTTTATCAAGTATCAGGATAAAGTTCTGGGTCAGGGACGGGAAGCCGTCAGGATCTATCTTTCAGAAAACCCCAAACTGGCCAAAGAAATTATGGAAGGCATTTGGAAAGCGTATAAAACAGGCCAGCAGAAAGATAAAATTGTCGGCAAAGAAGATACTAATTAATTCATGCAGGATGAGGAATACGGTAAGATCAAAAATTACGCCCTGAAACTGCTGTCCATCCGTCCCAGATCGGTGGCGGAAATAAAAAAAAGACTGACTTCTTATATAGCCAGGAAAAAATTCCCCGTCCAAATTTTAGACCGTCTAATTAAAGAATTGGCTGATTTAAATTTTCTGAATGATAAGGATTTTGCCCTTTGGTGGCTGGACCAGCGGGGGAGAGCTAATATCAAAGGAAAAACTTTTATTAGGGCGGAACTTCTGCAAAAGGGTATTGACCGGGAGGTGATTGCCGAAGTATTAACCGGTTTGGAACCGGAGCAGGAAATGGATAAAGCCCTTCAATTAACGGAAAAAAAATTCGCTTCAGTGAAAATCAGTCGGGATACGGAATTTAAAATAGGCCGCTATTTGACCGGGCGCGGTTTTTCTTACGATATCATCAAAAAAGTGATTGACTCTTTAAGGCAAAGAAGTTAAAATAGAACCATAATTTCGGGATTTTAAGGGAAATTAGAAAAGGTTAGATATGCATTTTCAGTTATATTTAGAAAAATACATATTTCCAGCCGCAATACGCGGATTTTCTTCCGCGGATTCTTCAATTTCTTAAAAAATCCCGTAAGCAACACTGTTATCAAGCCGTTATCCTAAGGAGGGTATATTTTATGTTGTCAGTTCTAAAGACCATTTTATCCAGATTAGAAAAGATCGAAAAACAGTTGGATACGGAAAAAGTTACTCCGCCGGTTGCAGAGGTTAAACAGCAGGTACAACCGCCCCAAAAAGCTGATCTGGGGCAGATACAGCAGGAAGCCAGGGCTATCCTGATTGAAGCCAAGGATGAAGCTTTCCGTCTTAAAAGAGAGGCTGAGGATAAAGCACAAAAGATACGACAGGAAATCCTCTCGATTGAAAACAGGGTTTTAGCCAAGGAGGAATCAATTGATAAAAAAATCAGCCAGATGGAGGCTTTGGAGCGGGAATTAAAAAAGAAAGAGGATTCCATCGAAAGCCGGACTGGGGAAGCCGATAAATTAAGAAGCGATCTTATTAATAAACTGGAAAGTGTGGCCCATTTGACCCGGGATGAAGCCAAAAAGCTGATACTATCGGCTGTGGAGGAGAAATTGAAAGAGGAAATTGCCAAGAGGATCAGGGAAGCTGAATCGCAAGCCAAACAGGAAGCCGATACCAAAGTCAGGGAAATCCTGATTGATGCCATGAAGCATGGCGCTACCGATTATGTGCCTGAATATACTGTTTCCACCATCAAAATCAGCGATGAGGATTTCAAGGGCAGGATAATCGGCAAAGAGGGCAGGAATATCCGGGCATTTGAAATGGCCACCGGAGTTGATGTTGATCTGGATGAGGAAGGGGTTATCAGACTGTCTTCTTTTGATTCGGTCAGACGGGAAATTGCCAGAGTCACTCTGGAGAAGCTTTTAAAGGACGGACGTATCCAGCCGGTCAGGATAGAAGAGCTGGTCAGGCAGACAAAGCAGGAAGTGGAAAGGGTGATGTTTAAGGAAGGGGAAAAGCTCTGTCATACTGTGGGCGTCTACAATCTTCCCAGCGATAAAATTGCTCTATTAGGCCGTTTTAAATACCGTTTTTCCTATGGCCAGAATATGATTGCCCATACTTTGGAGGAAACCAAAATCGGTATAGCTTTAGCCCATGAATTGGGAGCAGATGTCAACATTGTCCGTTTGGGTTGCCTGCTTCATGATATCGGCAAGGTTATCACAGACAAAGAAGGCAGCCACGTCCAGCTGGGTGTGGAGCTTCTCAAGAAAAACGGTATGCCGCAGGCGGTTATCGACTGTGTCGCCTCGCATCATGAAGATATCCCGTTTCCATCATTGGAAGCAGTTATTATTTATGTTGCTGACGCCATATCAGGTTCCCGGCCCGGAGCCCGTTATGAGAATATCGATGAGTATGTTAAAAGATTGAAAACTTTAGAGGAAACAGCCACTGCTTTTCCCGGTATTGATAAAGCCTATGCATTGCAGGCGGGCAGGGAACTTCGGGTCATCATTGATCCGGGTAAACTGGATGATGCGGCAGTGACGGTAGTTACCAGAAAAATCCGTGATGAAATTGAGAAAAAATTCCCGACCTTCCCGGGCCAGATAAAGATAACTTCCATCAGGGAACTGCGGGTGACGGAAACAGTACATTAGGCCTTTCCAACGGTCTAAATAATCACAGGTACTTAAATTGGGGCTTGACAACAACCAAAAAAAATTCTACATTGGATTTTGGATTTTCACAGCAATCTGAAAAATTATTCGCCTGCCCCTGCGACTAAATATAGTCGTGGAAAAAAAGGAGGTGAATTTAAGATAAATGACCAAATCTGATTTGGTTGATTACGTCGCCAAGAAAGCCAATCTGACCGCTAAAGCCGCCAAAGATGCCGTCAATTCCGTCTTCAACGCCGTCACAGAAACTCTAAAAAAAGGTGATAAAGTTGTCGTGACAGGATTCGGTACTTTTATGGTCCGCTCCAGAGCAGCCAGAAAAGGCCGGAACCCGCAGACAGGAGCTCCGATTAATATTCCTGCCAGAAAAACTCCCGGCTTTACTGCAGGCAAAGCGCTTAAAAAGTCAATTAGATAATTCCGATTCTATCGGGATTTTATATAGAAGAACCCCGACCCATAAGTCGGGATTCTTCTATATCCGAAAATAAGCCTGGCAAGTGATATACTATATCTTCAAATGTCGGTAATCAGTGTTTCCCGTTTAAAAAAATATTTCCGTGTCTTTAAAAGAAAAGAGGGGCTTTTGCCGACTCTGAAATCTTTGGTAAAAAGGCCCTTTGAAACCGTCAAAGCCGTAGATGATATTTCCTTTAATATAGAAGAAGGGGAACTGGTAGGTTTTATCGGTCCAAACGGTGCCGGCAAGACGACCACTCTTAAATGCCTGTCAGGCCTTCTCTATCCGTCAGAAGGCAAAGTCCGGGTATTAAATTACGAACCATTTAAAAGAGACAGCCGGTATTTGAAGCAGATAAGTCTGGTCATGGGTCAGAAAAACCAGCTCTGGTGGGATCTTCCCTCTGTCGAGTCTTTCAGATTGAACAAGGAAATATATGATTTGAGCGAAAACGAATATCAAAAAAATCTGAAAGAGCTGTCTGAACTTTTGGATGTCGGCGATTTGGGTAAAGTACCGGTCAGGCAGCTGTCTTTGGGACAAAGAATGAAAATGGAACTGATAGCTGCCCTCATCCATCATCCCAAAGTTCTCTTTCTGGACGAGCCGACCATTGGTCTTGATATCGTCATGCAGAAAAAAATGCGGGACTTTATCGCCAATTACAACCGTATCCACAAAGCCACCATTATTCTCACGAGCCATTATATGGCCGATGTAAAGGAACTGGCCAAAAGGGTTATCATCATTGACAGGGGGAGACTTATCTATGACGGCAATCTGGTCAATTTAGGCCGTAAATATGCTGATCACAAAGTCATTACCGCCCATTTTGAAAAAGCGGTCAATGGAGAAAATTTTAAGCATTTGGGCAAAATAAAAACTGTCAATGAGAAATCACTGGTTCTGACCGTGCCCAAATCAAAAGCCATTTCGATAGCTACCGATCTTCTCAATAACTACCGCATCAGGGATTTCGATATAGAAGAACCAGAACTCGAAGATATCATTTCCATTATATTCAGTCACAAAACCTCATGAAAAAATACCTGTTTGTGACCAAAAACTCCCTGGCGGAATATTTTACTTACCGGCTTAATTTTGTCTTATGGCGGGTGCGCGTGGTGATTTCCGTTTTGATTACTTTTTTTCTCTGGCAGACAATTTATTCGGGACGCCGGGAAATTTTTAACTACAACCAAAGCCAAATGATGACCTATGTCATTCTTTTGTCGTTTATCAGCGCGGTAGTTATGTCCACCCAGACATTCCGGGTGGCCGAAGAAATCAATTCAGGCTCTTTGTCCAATTTTCTCATCCGTCCTTTAAGCTATTTCCGTTTTAATCTTTCCCGGGATTTGGCGGATAAAATTATCAACATTATTTTTGCTACAATCGAAGTGCCATTAATCATCTTAATTTTCCGTCCGCCCTTTTTTTGGCAAACCAACCCTCTCAACTTGATTTTATTCTTCTTCTCCCTGGTACTGTCAACTTTGCTTTTTTTTGAAATCAGCATGCTTTTGTCATTAATCGGTTTCTGGTCCAGGGAAGTTTGGGCCCCCAGATTTATTTTTTTCATTCTCATTGCTTTTCTGGCCGGTACTTATTTTCCCCTGGATATTGTGCCTGCTCCCCTTTATTCTTTTTTGAAACTTTTGCCTTTTACCTATCTGGTTTTTTTCCCTTTGAGAATTTATTTAGGAGGAGTAAGTGTGTCTTTTATGGCTACCGGTTTAGCTGTTTCCTCAAGCTGGATTTTTGTGCTTTATTTTATCATGAGAAAAGTTTGGCGAAACGGCCTGAAAATTTATACTGCAGAGGGCAAATGACAATTTTGCTTAAATATTTCAGAGTCTGGTGGCTGATGACCAGCCATTCCATACAGATGTTTTTTGTGTCGCGTTTGGGAGCGCTTCTTTTCCTGTCGGGAAAAATAATGCGTTTTATTTTCTTCTTCGGCTTTCTGCTGCTTCTTTTTACCAAGACCAAAACTTTTGCAGGCTATAATCTAAACCAGGTGCTTTTATTTTACTTTACTTTCAATCTGATTGATTCGGCCACCCAGATGCTTTTTCGGGAGGTCTACCGCTTCCGCTACTACATAGTCAGCGGCAATTTCGACATGCTTCTGGTCAAACCGGTCAATCCGCTTTTCAGATCGCTTTTCGGCTGGACTGATATCCTGGATCTGATTACTTTAGGCCCCTTTATTCTGATGATAATTTTCGTTTTGACAAAAATACCTGCCATTAGTTTTGGACACCTCTTTGTTTATTTCGCTCTGATTATAAACAGCATGTTGCTCGCGACCTCTTTCCATATTATGGTTCTTTCCCTGGCTGTCATGACGACTGAGATTGATCATGCCATTATGATTTACCGGGATGTGGTCGGTATGGGCAAACTTCCGATAGATATTTACAAAGAGCCGTTAAGGTCTTTAATAACTTTTGTCATTCCGGTGGGACTGATGATGACATTTCCGGTTAAAGCTCTTTTGGGTGTTCTGAATTTCCGGCTGGTTTTATACACTTTTATCTTCACCCTGACACTTCTTTTTTTGAGCATCAACTTCTGGAATTATTCTTTAAAAAAATACACTTCCGCCTCCAGCTAAGTTTATTACACCTCGGGAGTGTTATAGGTATGACACCTAGGGAATATATGATGAAAAATAAAAATAAAACAATAGTTATCGGCATCACCGGCGGTATTGCCGGGTATAAGATCAGCGGTTTGATAAAGCTATTAAAGCAAAAAGATTATCACGTCGAGGTAGTCATGACGGAAACTGCTGTCAAAATGTTCGGGACAGAGATATTCCAAAAAGAAACAGGCAAACCTGTTTTCTATCAGCTTTTGGGAAAGGATTTTGATTATCGGGAGATAGTTGAGCGACGGGAAGTTGATCACATCAAACTGGCTGACTCAGCTGACCTACTTTTGATTGCTCCCTCAACAGCCAATACCATTGCCAAACTGGCGGCAGGTTTTGCCGATAATTTTCTGACGACATTAAGTTTGGCCGTTGCCTGCCCAATTGTTATATGTCCATCAATGAACGTCCATATGTGGGAAAATCCTCAGACCCGGGAAAATCTGGATAAACTTCAAAAAAGGGGAGTTATTGTCATTCCGCCTGATAGCGGTGATCTGGCCTGCGGTTATACCGGAGTCGGCCGACTCAGGGATATTAAAGAGATCGCCGGAATTTTGGAAAACCTGCTTAAAAAATCAAAACAGTTAAGCGGCCGGAAAATACTGGTCACAGCCGGAGCGACAATGGAGGCGATAGACAGCGTCCGTTATATTACCAATCGGGGAAGCGGCAAAATGGGTTTGGCCATTGCCAGGGAGGCAAAAAGACAGGGGGCGGAAGTTTTACTTTTGAGAAGCCAAAAAGCAGTATCAGACCCGTCGATTCCCGAAAAAACATTTTCGACTGCCGCTGATCTTAAAAAACTGCTGGAAGAACACACGCCAGTCTATGATATAATCTTTCATTCAGCAGCGGTCAGCGATTATATACCTGAAAAAAAATATAAGGGCAAAATCGAAAGCAAACGCTCATTGGATTTGAAATTGATACAAACCGCAAAACTGATCGGGAGGATAAAAAAAATAAATCAGGGCATAAAATTAATAGGTTTCAAAGCTGTTTTTGGAAAAAACAGGGAAGAAATGAAAAAAATAGCGGGAGATCTATTCAGAAGTAGCCGGGCTGATTTTATTGCCGTTAACGATGTCAGCCGGAAAGACAGCGGATTTGAAGCAGATGATAATGAAATCTTCCTGGTGACAAAGAAAGGAACAGTGGTAAAATTAGAAAAAGCTGCCAAGGATAAAATTGCCGCCCAGCTTCTGGAAATGACAGTATGATTAAAAAAAGAAAACTGTTTAATAAAGAAAAAAGAATTAGTGATCTCGAGGCAAAATTGTCTTTCTACGAGGGACGCCTGTTGGATCAAATGTCTTCTTACAATGGCATTGTCTCGGAAAGTGTCGCATCATCGATCAAACACCAGGATTTGATTATGCTCTTTACCCGGGTCGATGACCTCAAAAAAGAAATCGAAGAACTTGAAGCTGATTAAGCGGATGTCACCGACTTACTTCATCAAAACCTTCGGTTGCCAGCAGAACGAGGCTGATTCTGAAAGGATCGGCTCCTATTTCCAAAATCGCGGATTCCAAAGAGCGAAGGCTATATATCAGGCTGACACGGTGGTCATCAATACCTGCATGATCCGGGAAATGGCCGAAAACCGCGTCTACGGCAGAGTCAACAATCTGGTCAAAAACAAGCTGAAAAAGGGCAAACCGGACAAAATTATTGTTACCGGCTGCATGGTCGGCATGGCTGTCAGGGATAAGTCAGGGCTTTTCATGAAGCTTATTAAAAAGCGTATGCCTTATGTTGACGAGTTTTTAGCAATTGAAGAAGTCGGCTTTGACCTTCCGCCATTGCGCAGCGATATCGTCAACGCCTGGGTGCCGGTATCCAACGGCTGCAACAATTTCTGCACTTTTTGCGTTGTCCCCTTTACCCGCGGCCGCGAGATATCGCGGCCTTACGCCGATATTTTAGCAGAGTGCCGAAAGCTAGCCGGGGAAGGTTTCAAAAAAATCACCCTCTTAGGTATGAACGTCAATTCCTACGGGGCTGATCTGATTGTCGGAGCGGATAATATCCAGGTCATGAGGGATATCGATAAAAAATACTTTCGTCCAAAGGACGATCGGCCTATGACTGATAAAGGCTACACTTTGCCCGGCGGCCGCAAAGTAAAACCGGTTTTGGTTAAACACCTCAACCGTTTGCGCATTCCCACACTTTTCCCTTATCTTTTGGAGGATATAGCGGCAATTGAGGGGATTGAATCAATTGATTTCATGTCTTCAAACCCCTGGGATTTTTCCGATCGGTTGATTGAGACGATTGCTAAAAATCCTAAAATTACAAGGAAGCTTCATCTGGCTGTCCAGTCGGGAAGCGATACTGTTTTAAAAAGGATGAACCGCTGGTACACCCGCGCTGATTTTCTCCAACTGCTTCAGAAAATGAGGGATAAAATTCCCGGTGTTGAGTTTTCGACAGATATCATCGTCGGTTTTTGCGGCGAGACTGATGATGAATTCAGGGAAACAATAGATTTGGTTAAAAAAGCCAAGTTTTACAAAGCCTATCTTGCCATGTACTCGGACCGCCCGGGTACAGCTGCGCACAGAGTCTTCAAAGACGACGTGCCTCATCCGCTGAAAAAGAAACGCTGGCAGATTTTGGAGGAAATGATCAACAGGCCATACTTAAAAAAAATTCAAAATTCCAATAACAAATTACAAATTAAATCCAAAATCTAAAATTTAAATAATTTTTTTATCATTTGAACTTTGAGTTTGATTTGATATTTGAATTTTGTCATTTGAATTTAAACTTGTATGCAAAAACTCCTCATCATCGCCGGCCCCACAGCCACGGGCAAAACAGCTCTCGCTATCGGTTTGGCCCGGAAATATAATGGGGAAATAATCTCAGCCGACAGCCGCCAGGTTTATAAGGGGATGGACATCGGCACCGGCAAAGACCTGTCCAAAGGTTCCGTTTATCAGACCTTCGAGGTGATGCAGATACAGGATCCTGGTACAGACATGGGATATTATTTAATAAAGAGAATTCCCGTTTGGCTGATTGATATCGTCAAGCCGGATTATCATTTCCATCTCAGTCTGTACCGCAGATTGGCTTTAAAAGCCATAGATGACATTTCCAGCCGGGGGAAACTGCCTATCGTCGTCGGAGGTACCGGTCTATATATAAAATCCCTGTTGATATCTATGCCTGAGGCAGATATTCTGCCTGACCAAAAATTAAGACAGCAATTGGAAGATAAAAACGCCATTGAACTTTCAGAAATTTTGAAAAAGAAAGATCCTGAAAAATGGCAGTCGATGAATCAGTCGGACAGGAAAAATCCCAGGCGTTTGATAAGAGCTATCGAAATTGCCGGGAGAAAATATAAAGAAGTGTTCCAACCTTCCCAATTCGATTTTTTGTTCGTGTATCTTACCGCCCCCAAATATTACCTGATGGAAAATATTGCAGAAAGGGTTAAAGCGAGAATTGCGGCCGGGGTTTTTGAGGAAACGGAAAAATTGCTCAAAAAGGGTTACGATTTCAATCTTCCCTCGTTTTCAGCCTCTCCCTACAGGCAGTTTAAAGAATATTTCGAATCGGGTAAGTTGCCGGAAATGAAAACCAAAGCAGTCGGCAGGTGGCTTAAAGCGGAAGTGGATTATGCCGCCAGGCAGCTAGTCTGGTTTAACAAAATGGCCAAGGAATTAGCGGATAAAGGGAGAGTTATTACCGTTGATATCACTAAAAATTTTCAGTCCGGATTAGAGCAGGCAATAGATAAATGGTATACTGAAAGACATGCCGAAGAAAATTGAAATATCCCACAGGACGATCATCTTTACCGTCGTTTTTCTCCTCTCGCTGTGGTTTTTAGTCCAGATAGCCGATATTCTTTTTTGGCTGTTTGTCTCCTTTATCCTTATGGCAGCCTTCAAACCGACTGTTGATTATCTGGAGGGAAAAAAGTTTCCCAGGGTGTTAGCCATTTTGCTGATTTATACCATTCTGCTTTTTGCAGTTTCTTTTGTTGTCTCAACCATCGTGCCGCCCTTGATTTCCCAGACTATCACCCTTATAGAGAGACTGCCCGGATATTTAAGATCTGTTTTGCCTTTTGTGACTATTAATCCTGCTGTTGTCAGCCAGCAAATCGCCCCCCTGGGTCAGAATCTGGTCAGGCTGTCTTTAGGAATATTCAGCAATGTTATTGCCCTATTCACCATCATAGTTATCACCTTTTACTTACTTTTGGAAAGGAAAAATCTCAATTCTTATCTGACCTTTTTATTAGGGGAGCGAGCCGGCAATAATGTGGTGACGGTAATTAACAAAGTTGAGGAGCGTCTCGGTGCCTGGGTCAGGGGACAACTCACTTTAATCTTTGCTATCGGTATTTTGACTTATATCGGTTTGGTTATTTTAGGCATTCCCTATGCTTTACCTTTGGCTATCCTGGCAGCCATGCTTGAGATCGTACCCAATATCGGGCCTGTCTTGTCAGCCATTCCGGCAGTGATCGTTGCATTTGCCGTTTCTTCCCTCCATCCGCTGTTTACCATCATTATGTATATCATCATCCAGCAATTGGAAAATCAGGTCATCGTACCTATTGTTATGAGGAGAATGGTCGGTCTTCCTCCTTTGGTGACAATCGTGGCCATCCTGATCGGTGTAAAGCTGGCCGGAGTCAGAGGAGCCATCATGGCTGTGCCGGTCGTCGTCACCTTTGAAGCCATTTTCACAGAATACTTCAGACTGAAAGAAGTTTCGTAAACAGTTGTCCTCATTGATCGTTTTTGGTATAATTTCTCCTGCCTGCGGAAGGTAAGATGACTACTCCCGATAACAATCGGGGGAGGAAAGTCCAGACTGCAGAAAGCAGGGGACGGAGCGTAAGCTCCGAGTCTCGGCGAATAGCCGGACCTGGTGTCCTTGAACCCGAAAGGGATCAGGAACGAATCCCGAATTGACGGGATGAGAGAGCCACAGAGACGAGCGGAGGCCTAAATCGAAAGACAAGGCTGACGAGTGAAACGAAGCCCTCCGAATCGGAGGGCGAGGGCAATCCCACCTGCAGCAATCTCCGAACGGACCGATAAAGACGGACGCTTTCCCGAGGTCCGAAGATTGAGAGCACCCTCCGATTCGGAGGGCGGTTGAGACGACCAAAATCGTCAATCCCGATGAAAGTCGGGGAAACCGAGACAAATTGTCATCTAGATACAGAATCTGGCTTATTAACTTCCGCAGGCCTTTTTTAAAAATCTTTCCGAATTTTCATCTTAATTTAACTTTAATATCGGGTCGGATGCCCAAATCTTATACGTATTGACAAACTAATTATCTACGTATATCATAAGGCTATGGATACAAAACTCACATTGAGTATCAATGCGAATATTATTGAAAAAGCCAAAAAAGCTATACAGTCCGGTAACCAAAGTCTGTCCGGTTTGGTCGAGGATTATTTTCGGGTATTAATTAAAACAAAAGATCAGAAGAAACCTTTCTCTCCTATCGTGAAAGAGTTAAGCGGTTTAGCCAAAAAAGTGAAAAAATCTGAAGAAGAAACAATTTATGATTATCTCTTGGGAAAATATAAATGAGGGTATTTATCGATAATGATGTAATTTTGGATATTTTACTCGAGAGGAAGGATTTTCCATATTCGGCCAAAATAATTCAATATATTGAAGAGGGAAGAATAATAGGATTAACTTCACCAATCATTTTTACCAATACTTTCTTTCTGATCTCAAAAGCAAAAAATAAAGAAACCGCTTGGAATGCTTTACGCAAATTAAAACTTTTATTCAAGATTACCAGAATAAATGAAAGTATAGTGGATAAAGCACTGGCTTCGGGATTTAAGGATTTTGAAGATGCAATCCAATATTATTGTGCTATAGACAGTCAGGTAAAATATTTGGTCACCCGGAATAAGTCTGATTATAGCGGTGATGAAATTATTATAATATCTCCACAGGAATTCTTGGCTATTTTTGAGAAAAATTAGTTCATCCTCATTCATTTCATAAGATTGATATGCCCAGGTCCAAACACATCCCGTAGACTTCATTAACTATGAACGGCAGGTATAATGGTGCCTCTATGAAAGCTCATTTCATTCTTCCG
>MFJU01000023.1 GCA_001779315.1 Candidatus Gottesmanbacteria bacterium RIFCSPLOWO2_01_FULL_42_22
CCGTCTTTACGGCAGGATTCAAACTTTCACTTTGATTGCCAAAGCTAAATTGCAGTTATTGAAAGCCGTCTCTTACCTTTCATATTACCTTCAGTACCATAAATCAGGTTTGCCCTCTTCCTGGCAGAAAAATAGTGAAGAGTCGTATGCCTTTATGAGTTGGGAAGGCAACGGATTTGATGTTTCCAAAATAAAAGATAAAAGTCTGGTTTTTGTGACCCATCCCTATTTGCCGTTTGACACAAATAAGTCATATATGTGGCTGATATTCTGATCCAATTTGGACTTAGTCTTAAGCTTCTTTAACTGGGAAGTTTAATCTTAAGCTCAAAAAGCTTGAATTAATCAACAATTGAAGGTAACAGGTTGAAGATTTTTAAAGCCTGATTTCTCCTGGGATGGTGGCGTCCCCGATCTTATCGGGACGACTCCTCCCAGGTGAAGAGAGCAAAAGCACTTTAAAATATTAATTATTTTTTACGGGGTTTATTTTTTGAATAAAGAAGCCAAACAAGTATAAAGGCTATTATCAGTAAAAGGTAGGCGATGGCAACTTGAACTGTAAATGATCCCAGATTTGGCATTATTATTCTTTCTTATCTTTAAAATAAAAAGCCAGTAACAAAGACAGTAGACCAAGTGAAAAATTAAGGGTCAATGAAAGTACAAGCTCAGAAATATTATTGAAATGAAAAAGATTGGGGAAAATAACAATTGCCCCAAACCAGCCAGCGGCAAGATTGGTAAATAAATCTGCAAATATTTCTAATCGGGATTTAAGCATTTATTTTAGTATACCAGAATTTACTTAGAGTTAAGAGAAATATAATTTTGAACTTAAAGTTAAACCTTGAGCGTTAGTCGAATGGGTTTTACCTTAAGCTCAAAAAGCTCGAGTCAATCGGAAAAGATATGCAGTCAATTACGGTTGAAATACTTGAAGATTGTATGGCTCTTTAAAAATTAAATAGGCGTTTTCTCCGAAAACTTATGGAAATCGTCTTTAGTCAGGATAACAGATTTCTTACATGAGTTTTTTAGGGCGTAGCTTAATTTATCTTTAAAACCGACGTAAACAACAATTTTACCATTTGATTGCGCTTCTAAAATAGCTGGAAGCAGATCGGAATCGGAACTAACAAGATAAACTAGGTCATAAATATTTCTATATGCACCCTTTAAAATATTTACGGCGATTTGTACATCTACGCCTTTTTCATGGAACTGTTTATCTGTTTTTAGAAGATAACCGAATTGGATCGTAAATCCCTGTTGGGAAAGCTTGGTGATGAACTTTTGCTGTTTTGCCATAAGCAGTCTGGCTTTTTTATCTTCCTGTTTTGCTCTGATTTTACCAATGCAATAGTATTTCGAAACGAGTTTCGATTTTGAGGTTAGATGTTTTGAAAAGGCCTGATAATCAAATCTTGAGGGATGGGGAAATCCAGCATCTTTAAGTTTATGGTAAAAATTACTTCCATCAAAGATAATGATGGATTTGGACAGTTTCATTATTATCAGTATAACAAAAAAACCCTGCGCACCGAATTGCTTCGAGCACAGGGGAGTTTATATTCATATATTATCTTTTGAAAGACTAATTGTCAAGGTAAGAAATAGATTATTGAACTTAAAGTTAAATTCTTTTTACAAGGATTTTACCTTAAGCTCAAAAAGCTTGAGTAGTAATTCATATTTTTTAATGGTAATATGATTGACAGATAGGCCTATAGCATGGTATAATCCGGAGCTTATCAAGTCTGCCCGATAAATATATATCGGGCTTTCTATTAATTTTGACGTTATCAATTATGAAAGCCTATAGCAATAAGAAATCAGTTTTATTTTGAATTAAACACCGCCAAGTACAAGCGGTGCTTTATTCTGGGTAAATCCAGAGTACCAAGTACTTTGAAAATTGAGTGCTCAGGAATATTTTAAGGAGAAATAATTTTTTCGAGTTTCTCTAATCAGTCGCTTAAATCAGAATGATTGCCTGAGTGGACTTCCTAAGTTTCTCGCATGGTTTTGACTTCACCGATAAGTTTGTCCATGCGCTCATAAAATTCGTCTTTGGATGGAAGAAATTTTAGCTTTTCATCCAGTTTGTTATCGACAAGCTTTTCTATCTCATTGAGGTCTTTTTGAGTAAGCATAAGTCGATCATAAATCAAGATTAGAATTTTGTAAATAAATCAAAGAACATCATTTGAACTTAGAGTTAAATTCTATTAACACCAGAATTTAATCTTAAGCTCAAAAGCTTGAGGCGATCTAAAAAATTAAATAAGCCAATTTGCGGTTTGTTTAGTTTATAGATTGTTTAGCTCTTTAACATAGGTATATCAGGTTAATTTTTAATTTCGGCAAATCCGATTAACAGAGCCGATTTTGGGAAGAATTCCAAAGGATTATTTCCGGGATTGGCTCTGTTAATTATTAGTAAAAAAAGGTTTGCCGAAAACCTACGGTGTAAAAACCGTAAAGTCTGCTCAGTCGAGCCAGCAGACAGAAGGCACTGGAGGTCATGCAAATTTACCCGGATGGGTATGCATGACATGGCAAAAAGATCAAGCGCCAAGCCAAACGGGATCTTCCAGAAATGGAATCCCTACATAACGGTAGGCTGACGCGCAAGATCAGAGGTGTCGGATAAACTCGGTTTAAAAGGCAGTCACAGTTGGAGAAATCCAATCCGGGGTTAAAATCCTGGAGGTCATACTGCCAAGTCTGACTTGGTGGTTACTGACACTGCTGACAAGAGTTGTCCTCGGGTGAGTTCCCCGCAAACCGTCTCGGAGACCAAGGAGGTCTCTTAAAGTGAAAAATCACGAAAAAGTCATCCTGTACGTAATGGCCGCCTTTTTGGTCATCACCTTCCTCTGCGGACCGCTCTTCACTGTTGTGAGCGGTGGAGCGCTAGGCTTTGGATTCAGCCGCTGGTTTGCCCCAGCCGTTGCTGGCCCCGTTGGTCCACAAGGCCCACAGGGAGAGTCTGGCCCCGTTGGTCCGCAAGGCCCACAGGGAGAGCCTGGTCCTGTAGGTCAGCAAGGCCCCGCCGGTTCACAGGGCGAACGCGGCCCTGCTGGCGATCCTGGGCCTCAAGGCCTTCCCGGCACAGCTGGTCGCGATGGCATCTGCACGGACTGTGGCAACGGCGACAACGATCAACCCGTCGGCCCCGCCGAGCCTTTCGACTGTGAAATCAGCAAGTACGGCCCCATAACCTACATCCCTCCCGAAGGGGACCAATATTTTGGTCAGATGGTCAAAATAACGGCCCCAAAGGAATGGGTCGTACCGAAAGGATTCTCGGTCAACCGCGAGGGGGTGGACTACAAAGAGGGGGACACTGTCCCGGCTGGAGAAGCATCGATTTGGCCCGACGAGTTTTGCTACAACAACATAAAGTAATTTCAAAGCACGTCGTAGCATTCCGACTAGTCCGAGAGGAGGCGGCTCGCGCCCTGGTTTTCCGCGATCTGCGGAGCCGCCTCCTCGAGGGGGTTATAGGATAGGTTTGGAAGGGAGTCTCTTTCGATTTAGCGCTTCCCAATCGCGGAAGAAAGCTGATCGCTTGAGATTAACCCAACCAAAAAAACCTGATATACCTATTACCTTTTGCTTGTAAATCAATTTTGCAGGCAGAAGGTAATATTAGATTTCTTCACCTCGGAGGAGTCGAAGTCGTTGCTTCGCCACCATCCGAGGTGTTTATGAAAGGTAATATGAAAATAAAGAAATCATTGATTGAAAAATATAACAATCGGGAGAATCTGATTGTTATCTCCAGCTACCCCCGTAAGGGGGAGCTTTATAGCGGCAATGTCGGCGGGATCGCCTCCTTTGCCAAAAACACGGTCATGAATATGGACCAGCAGGTAGTGGTCATTGCCGAATCCTTTGGCAGGAAAGGCTATTATGAGGAAGGTAAAAGCTTGGTAATTCGCGCCTTTGAGCGTAACCGCTTTGCTATGTGGCTGCAGATTCTGGCAATATTGTGGCAGTTTCGAAAGACAAGGAAAGTACTTTTCCAGTTTGATTTTGCTTTATATGGCGACATGGTTGTTTCGGCTCTGGCATTGCCGTTTCTTTTTACGGTTAGAATACTCGGCTTTGACGTGTCGATAGTTGTCCATTCAATCGTCACTGACGTTTTTAACCTGACCGGACATCTGGGTTTAAACACAGGTCTTATGGGGAGAATAAAGGGACATATTCTTAATGCAGTCTTCAGATTGTTCTATCGATTACTTGGTTTTGCCGTTGAAAAAGTCATTGTCAATGATGAATCGCTCAAGAGAAAATTATCTAGTTATATATCCGAGGAGAAAATTGCCGCTATTCCGCATGGCACAGATATCAGTTTAGGTCCGGTCAGAAAAAAAAGAGCGAGAAAGATCCTTGGTTACGGGGAGGATGAACAGGTTGTCTTATATTTCGGATTTGTCAATTGGTTTAAAGGAGCCGATCTCTTCGTTTCCTCATTTGCGAAAATCACCAAGCTGGCCGGTAAAAAAGTACGTTTTATCATGGCTGGTGGGGAAAGCGCTACACTCTCTCAAAAGAGTCATTACCGGACCTATTTTGTCAATCTCTATCATCAAATCGAACAATCGGAAAATATTGAACTGACGGGATTTGTTCCCCAATCAAAACTTGCCCTTTACTTCTCGGCGGCGGATCTGGTTGTCTTTCCCTACAGGGCGCTTATCGGGGCATCCGGGGCTTTATCCCTTGCCTTTTCCTATAAAAAACCGTTCATTCTCTCCGAGAGGTTGGCTCCGATGTTACGTTCTGTTGATTGCCGAGCGGCTATGAAAAGAAACGGTCTTACCGAAGCTGATTTTACCTTTCACTTGAGCAATCAGGCGTGTGTGGAAAAAACAAGATTAGTTCTGCTAAACGGAGCGAAACAGAAATTGTCCCGGTTGGCGGGTCAGTTAAGACGCGAACGCAACTGGCAATATACATCAAGGATGTTTACTAGACTTATATACGCGGCTGATGCGCAAACCGTTGAAGTACCGATTGGTCAGAAGAAAGCCTACAGCTTTGCTGAATCGGAGAAAAGCGTATGAATAAATTGTTTTGGCTGATTTTTTCAATCATCACCTTCGGATTAGTGTTGTTTTTTATCATCAATCCCGAGATCAAGTATGGTGGGGATATCGTCGAGTATTACGGAAATTCCGAGTCGTTCATTAACCATCTGAGTTTTAATTTGACTGATTCGGACAAAGCGAAGCTAATCGAACGTCTTAGCCAGGGATACTTCGATAACCCAGAATATTACATCAAGGGATTAGACGGCCAAAGATATACTGTTCACTTTCCGCTTTATTCTGTGATGCTCGTTCCGGGAAGACTCTTCTTGCGGGCTATCGGACAGGATGAATATAAAACTTTCCAGATGACTAATTTATTCATTCTGACGCTGTTAAGTGTCTTTATCCTTCTGAGTTTTATCAAAAGTCCTGTAAATAGATTTGCTTACTTGATAGCTGTTTATGCTTCACCAATAATCTGGCACCTTGTCTGGCCCGGACCGGAAATTTTCGAATTCTCCATGATCCTTTTGTCGATTTATTTGTTTTTTCATGGCAGGCAAATGGAAAAAGTAGCAGCCATAGTCCTGTCCGCTCTGGCTTCATACCAGAGTCAGCCGATTCTCTTTATACCATTGGCCTATATGATTATCATGTATTGGAACAAATATGTCTCAAAAAAAACAGTCAACAGACTTACCCTTCGGCAGGATATTCTTATTGCTGTCGTCCTCTTGATTTTTATTGCAGTACCGAATATTTACTACTATGCTGTTTTTGGCGTACTATCTGCCTGGTTCAAACTGACCGACGTCGGATTCGAGAATTCCTCGCTCAAAAAGAGCATTGAACTCTTTTTCGATCCCAACCTCGGTCTTCTATTCTATATGCCGATTCTGTTTATTGAAGGGATCACAGGATTTATAAAATCCCTCTTTAAGTCTGTTGAAAGCAGGATACTTTTAATAATGCTATCGCTGGCCACTTCCTTTTATCTTATCAATACCAATTGGAACAACGGTACGGCCGGTTACGGTCCGACTCGATACGCCATGCATCTCCTGCCGTTTATTTGTTATTTTTTCCTTGAAAACTTAATCAAGGTCCGTAAAGCATGGATCGTCCTGTCGTTGGTTGTGATCGGACAATTGTACGTTATGTCTTTTAACGGCTGGCTGGTTCCCGATTTTGAAAAGACCGTTAAACACAGTCCGATAGCGGAATTCATCCTGAAGCGCTATCCCTCAATTTATAATCCGACGCCGGAAATATTCGTTGAACGGACGACCGGTCAGGAGGGCGGGTATTGGAACTCGACCGCTTATCTTGATAACGGGAAGTGCCTCAAAGCCTATATACTGAAAACAGACATTCAGCGTATTGTTGACCAATGCGGAGATATTACGGAGAGAGATCTGACAAGGCTTGAGAATACCTATCTTAATATGGCAAGTTACCCGAGAATGGTTATCACCAGCGAAGCGACGTTCTACCCTGCAGACGGGGCTTGCGCCTGGGATGTGCCGGAGGATTTTCCCTTCTCCTGTATGAGGACAATTGAAGATGTGGTTAAAGCCACCGGCATAAAGGATGAAGGACGTTTTGAGAATCTCGATAATACTGTCGGTTTGTGGCAGCTGCACTGGGGCAGGCCGGCAAAAGTAATGGTCCCGCCCGGATATATTATCCACCATTATTCTTTTGAAGGCGCCTATGTCAATTTTTAGAAGGAAAATAACCCCTCATTCAATCTGTCTATTGATTTACCATCTGGTACTCCTGCTGATTGCGATTATCAATTTTCCTTATGGAAAGTATTTTATCGGCTGGGATGCTCTCAATCCTGAATTTAATTTCGCCCTGAATTTCCAAAGGGTATTTTCCGCCTTCTGGCAGGAAAACCAGGGCTTAGGGCTTTTGGGCGGCCACGGTTTTGCCGCTGTCTTACCTCACAATATTATTGCCTATGTCATTTCCCGTTTTTTACCTATTCAGGCGATAAGACCTGCTATCACCTTTCTTTTCCTGTATCTGGGTGGTTTAGGGATGTACTTTTTGTCTGTTTATCTGCTGAGGGCTGCCTCAATAAGAAGAAGGATTTCCATTCCCATGGGTTTCTATTTCCCGTCGCTTCTGGCTGCTCTTTTCTATGTGCTTAATCTCGGAACAATCCAGATGTTTTATATCCAGCTGGAAGCTTTCATTTTCCATTTCGCCGCACTTCCCTGGTTATTTTATGTCCTTCTGTCATTTCTAGAAAATAGGACTCGAGGTAATTTTCTCATCTTTTTGTTTGTTAACTTCTTTGCCTCAGCGCAGGGTTTCATTCCGCCCCTTTTTGTGGCCTATACTTTTGCCTTCATGCTGATTTTGGCAACATATTTATCCCTTTCCAGATTCTCTTTAAGTTCTGTTAAAACTGTCGTTCTGATGTTTGGGGCAACTCTTATCATCAATGCCTATTGGCTTATACCTTTAGGATACTATTCACTTACACGCAGTTCCGTTTACCTTAATTCATATAACAATCTCATTTCCACCCCGGAATTTATCGAGAAAAACAGGAAATACGGAACTCTAAAGGATGTCGCTCTGATCAAGGGTTTTATTTGGGAAGGGATGGAGCATATCGTGGACAATAAGATCCGCTATGTCTACCAGCCTTGGATAGATCATCACCGCTTATTTGCCGTCCCTTTGGCCGGTTATCTGTTTTTCGGCATATCTGCCATTGGAGTAGTTGTGACGATAGCGTATTTTCGATCGACTATATTGGCTGGATTTGCTTTAATATACCTTTTCTTTTTTACCGGACTGACGACCGATACGTTTCCGTTTTCCCTCATTACAGCGCTTCTTCAGAAATTACCTATCTACCGGCAGGCTTTCAGGGCAGCCTTCACAAAATTTTCCATCGGGGTCTCCTTCTCTTATAGCCTGTTTCTTGGTATAGGTTTAGCCTATCTGTCAGTATTGATATTTCGGATGTTCCGCAGGCAACAGCATGCATATTCCCTACGGATGAAAGCATTGTTAACAGGCATATTACTCAGCCTTCTTTTCTTATATGCGTTTCCTGCCTTCCGAGGTGCTTACTTATATAGAAGACTGACGATCAATTTGCCCGATCCCTATCGGGAAGTTCAGTCATTTTTCAGTTCCCAGCCCAATGGTAGGATTGCCGAATTGCCAATAGATTGTCCCGAAGGCTGGTATAACTACCGCTGGGGTTATACCGGTTCGGGATTCTACTGGTATGGGATCCGGCAACCGATACTTAGCAGGACGTTTGATGTTTGGAGTAATAGTAACGAAAATTACTACTGGGAAATGGTACAAGCTTTGCGGGAAAGGAATAATGATAAGATTGATGCTCTTCTGACTAAATATGACACTAAGTGGATTCTTTATGATCCTAATGTATCTCATTGCCGCAATGCCAAGGGTTTCCAGCACCTGGATTCCTATTTGGAGCATCTTGCGACAACTGCGAATTTCCGTAAAATCAAACAGTTTTCCGGAGATGGTATCTTACCGATACGTATCTATGAAAAGGTTGATTCCGCTGCGGAAAATTATCTTAAACTCGTTAAGAAACTGCCAAACATCGGACCTGAATACAACTGGAATGACGATGATACTGCCTATTTCCATATTGGTGATTACCTGACTGATACCTCGTCTGCATTCAACGACTATTATCCTTTCCGGTCTCTATTCACACGGAGAAAGTTCTCAGAAATGGAAACTCGCGTCAGAAATTCGGAAAGCAGTTTCACCTTCGCTAATACGATCCCAAACGTCACCAAAAAGAGCAGGATAATGTTGCCAAAATATCGCGATCTGGAGAGTATTATTCCGGTGACTTTAACATTCCGGCAGTTCGATCAGGGTCTTGTGAATTTATCCGCATTGTACCATTTGCCAGACATAGGAATTAACGGCTCGACTATATTAAATGAGTTCCGTACCCCGGAAAATCTCGGAACGGTTAAAACATCCGGTTTTGGAAGTGTCAAAGCCATAGTTAACGGAGAGGTGGTTGAGGTAAATGAGCTGCTTGTTTCCGTGTCAACCATATTTAGCACTTCAACTGATAATTCCGTTATCATCACAGATAAGACAAATAGAATCCTGTTTTCATGGACCAGTGGATACGATCAGCATTTTAATGAACTAATAAATTCAAGCGAATCCATTCCGGTATCTTCAGACAAAACAGTGATAGAAGTCACTTTTGATAAAATTCGGGGTAACAATTCTTTAGGAGTAACAGTGGGCGCTGGCGCCAACGGCATATATCCCAAGAACTGTAACGACTTATTGAATCAGTCAGAGCCGAAATTTGAATTGATTACCCAATCAGACAAGCCAGTGACACGGTTAATTTCCTCTAGAAATGAGCAATGCCTGATTTATAACTTTGACAGACTGTCAACGGCATACAGCTATTTAGGTGAGCTTGAAACCGAAAACATCAAAGGGAATAAACCGTATCTGATTGTTTCAAACCGACGTCGGGTCCATTACCTGGATTTGGAAGTTGACATAGCGGATACATCCACAAACCAGTTTTTCATTCTGCCTGCTTCTTTCAAAACCGAATTCGGCTATGACGTTTATCTATATGCGACCTCCATACTCGCGGAAGAATCCGTAAATGACTTTACCGGTTTGTCTTTATGGTATTTTCCGCTGAATTATCTGAAAAACATTACCGTTTCCGAAGGATCATTTCCTGTTCAGGATCAAGAAAATACTAGCTTCATTTCTGAAACGCTTCATCCCAATGAGGTGTATTATGAAATTCGTTTGGAAAGGAAGGATGATTCTGTTGACGGACCAGAAGAAAATTATCTTCTGTTGTCCCAAAGTTATGACGATGGTTGGAAAGCTTACATAGTCGAGTGCCAAAATCAAAATATCAAATGCATTGCATCAAAGTTGTTTCCGTTTATATTCGGGAAAGAGTTAAAGCATCACATTCTGGTTAACAACTGGAAGAACGGTTGGTTGTTGTCGGAGAATGACAAGAAAAAAACTACAACTGTTATTCTTGTTTTTCAGCCTCAGTATCTGGGATATTTTGGTTTTGCATTATGGTTGTTATTGCCATTGACTGTTTTTTCCATTCCGAAAGTTCACAAACATTCCTGATTCTTCTATACTAACCTCAGCTACATGAGGAAGCTTTTCATTTATTTCTGCATCTTTCTCTTAGTTGCTCTTCTGGGATTGGGCCTGTCGCCCTATTTGAGAGTTGCAGCTTTTAACATCGGCCTCTTGTCCGAGGAGATTCCCGTATCTGGCACCGGTTCGATGTATCCGACTTTTCCCAAAAGCGAGGGCATATCCGAAAAAGCGGCCTCCGAGGAAACTGTAGCCAGACCTCTCATGAAAAAATATCCCTCCGGTTTTTCGCTTTTCGGGAGGCATTTTTTTGATTACCGGTTGAAAAGAGGAGATATAGTTGAATTTGAAAATGAGGTGACCAGGAAAATAACCCGCGACAAATACAATGAGGCCAGCGGTTTCGTCAAAAGGATTGTGGCTTTGCCCGGGGATGACATCGAAGTCCGTGACGGTTTCTTATATATAAACGGCCGGAGGCAGGAGGAGCCCTATACGGCCAAGCCAAGAAGCACTTATGGTGGTGATTTTCTGCCGGATTGCCGGCTCCTTAAAATTCCGGAAAATTATGTTTTTGTGATGGGGGACAACCGTAAAGCCTCCCTTGATTCCCGCCATGACATTGCCTTCCTGCCGGAAAAAGACATCCATTATGTCTTGCCGTATGCTAACCAGGATATATATAAAAATCTTTGGCGTGATGCTTCCCGCGATGAACAATATGCCCACTCGACGACGCTTGCGGCGGTAGAATTCGTCAGTGCCTTAAATGCGGAAAGGGAAAAACGGCATTTGAAAAAGCTTAATCTTGACAATTTATTGAGCCAGTCAGGAACCATAAGGGCTAAGGCCATCCTGGAATCAGATGATTTTTCAACAGAGGCGACCAGAAGCGGGCTGGATTTATCCCGCTCGGTTGCCAAAAGCGGTTACCGTAATATTATTTTGGGGGAACTGCTAACCCGCGGTTTTTATGAAAGTGAAGAGTTGATGGAAAACTTCAGGGAATTTCCCCAATCGGCAGAGTTGTTATATTCCGACGAATACCAGGATATCGGAGTCTCATCGGTCATCGATGAGATCCGCGGCTGTCCGACCCAGGCCGTCGTAATTCATTTGGGTGGTTACAAGCCGCCGAATTATGATAAAGACGAGGTAGCCGGCTGGGGCAGTTTAATTGACAATTTACGGGAGGTGACACCCTCATGGGAAAAATTAAAGGGAGCCGATACTATTAACCAGGAAAAGCTAGAGCGCCTGCTATATCTACTCAATATCAGGCTGGATAATGCTGTCCGGATCCATGACAGGCTTTCCAAAAACCAGTGGCTTACCGAAGATGAAGAAAAATTAGTCAGTATGGACAAGGATCTGCATAATGAAGCTCAAAATTTAATTAATGAACTTAACCGGCCATAAGTTAACCATGAGACGGCTTATTTTTCCTCTATTATTGTTTTTGGCCATTCTTCTGATTTTCTATTTTCCCGTTTTAAAGCCGGACAGGGATAAAATTATCTACGGGGGAGATTTGCTGTCCCAGTTTTATTACTGGAAAGGTTATTTGAAAGACTCCCTGCTTTCCGGATTTATTCCCTTTTGGAATCCCTATCTCTTTTCCGGCACGCCGTTTCTGGCCCATCCGGCAACGGCATTTTTTTACCCGGCCACTCTTTTATATCTGTATTTGCCCCTGAATTACGCTTTCCTTTCCGTCATTCTTATCCATATTCTGATTGCCTATTTGGGTATGTTTTTTTTCACTTCCCGCTATAGCGATTCTTTATCAGCTGCTTTCGCTTCTGCTGTCTTTGCCTTTGGCGGATATTTTGCCGCCAGAATCTATGCGGGACATATTGACTTGCTGACAACGGCTGCCTGGCTGCCGTGGGTTTTGGGCAACCTGATGGTTATTTTTGAGGATGGTTTCAGCCGCAAAAGATTCATGCGGACTGTTCTTTTTTTAAGCCTAATGGTATTGGCCGGCTACAACGCCTATTTAGTTTTCAGCGCGCTCGCCGCCGGCATGATAGCGGTATACTTTTCATTACAGCAAAAAACCATCCGGCCTTTATTTCTTCTGACAGTGGTTTACCTGGCAGCTTTAGGGTTAACAGCTGTCCAATGGCTGCCGACCTGGCAACTGACCGGACAATCCATAAGAGGCGGCGGCTTCCCTTATGATTTAGCTGCCTTCGGATCAATGCCGCTTACTTCGCTCAATCTTTTTTTCACTCCCTTAAACCGGGCGAGTCTGGATGCGATCAGTTTTAATCTGGGCGGGGGACCTCAAGTTAATCCCTTTGACCACTTTACGGGCAGTTTGCCCATTATCGCCGTATTTATTTATTTAATATTAAAGAGAAAAGTAAAAAGAATTTTTTGGCTTTTTTTGATTGTCTCTTTGATTTTTCTGTGGATTTCATTAGGCCCGTTTGCTCCTTTGAATCTCCACTATCTTTTATACCGGATTCTGCCTCTCTACCGCTTTATCCGCATACCCATCCAAAACCTGATCATCCCGCTAATTTTATTGCCGCCGATGCTGGCAATGATTTTGACTGATATAAAAAATAATTTATGGAAAAGCGCGATAAGCATAGCCTTGATAACCGAGCTGTTTTTTTTCAGCCGGCCTTATTTTTTTCAGACAAATATACCTAAAAGTAAAACGGAATTACTGGCAAATTTAAAACAGGAGGGGGTACCGCCGGGGCGGATTATGCCGGGTTTTAGGGTAATATCACCTTTATTAAGCAAGTTTGAGATGAATGCACCAATAAGTGAAAAAATATTTTCAACTTCAGGTTATGATCCGCTTATTCTGAAAAATTACCACCGTTTTGCCGACAGCATAAATCAGTCAAATGAAAGCAGCCTGCCTTGGTACAATGTAGAAATCCCGCCGCTCAAGAGTGATCCTCAAATGATGAATTTTCTCAATGTCAGCCGTCTCTTATTTGACGATCCGCGAATCCTGGCCCCCGATTTTAATTTATTGGACAGGGGAGAGGATTATGTTCTTTATAAAAATGACAAGGCAAAACCGAGGTTTTTCCCGGTAAAAGAGGCTGTTTTCGCTGATGATGAGGAGGCAGCCGGACTGATCGCTCAAAGGAAAGTTGATTTGACCTCCCGGGTCATCCTGATAAGCAAAGACAGGAATAAGCTAGATCACTGCCAAGCGGATAAAATAGAGAGTGCAATAAAAATCATCAGTTTTAAAGCCAGCCGCGTAAAACTGGAATCCGATTACGGATGCGCTGTTTGGCTCTCGTCCAGTGAGGTCTATTATCCCGGATGGCAGGCAACAATAGATGGAAAAAATACTTATATTTACAAATCAAATATGGCATTCCGGACAATTTATTTACCCGCTGGTAAACACTTAATTGAGTATTTTTATAGTCCGAAAATTTATTTTTACGGCTTTGTGATTTCATTTTTAGCAGTAATTATTATACTTTTTATGTTGAATAAAAAAAATGAACAAAAAGCTTAAATTAAGCGTGCTGATTTTTTTCCTGGTTTATCTGGCTGTTAATTTAATTATTCTGCCTGATTACGGATTATCCTGGGATTACCATAATCATTATTATGCAGGTTTGAAGCATTTAGGCATAACGCTTCCTCCGGAAAGCACGAAAATCCCGTTTTCTCCGCCTGATCCGAAGGAGACTACAGATGACCCTTTCGGACCGTTTACCCAAATCATTCCCGCTTTATCACAAACGGTTTTTCATGACAGATTAAATATTTTAACAGCTGAATATGCCTACAATCTGCCGATGGTCTTTTTCGGAGTTGCCGGAGTTTTTATCCTTTTTCTGTTTCTTTTGGAAGCCTTTGGGCCGGTTGAGGCTATTGCCGGTTCAGTCGCGTTAGGACTATTGCCCCAGTATTTTGCCTATCTTCATAATAATATGAAGGATATTCCGAATAGCACGGCTTTTACACTGGCTGTCTATCTTTTTTACCGTTTAACTAAAAAACCCAACTGGGGGTCATTGTTATTAGCCTCTGCCTCTTTTGCCTTTGCTTTCAATGTCAAAATCAATTCGGTTTTCATTCCGGTTATTTGTTTAATTTATTTTTTGTCAGTCAGAAAAAAATCTGATTTCCGTATCTTAAGCTATTTTTTGCTGGCTCCGCTATTTGCCTTACTCTTATGGTGGCCTTTTTGGCAGGATCCGGTCAGGAAACTGCTGGAAATACCCGGTTTTTATTCACGGAATACTTTCAACATGCCGAATCTATTATGGGGGAAGATTTATCAATCGGGGGTTAATATTCCTCTGTTTTATCCTTACAGCTTTTTATTAGTTTCGACACCACTGCCGATTTTGATAGCGGCTGCCGCCGGCCTAGTTTTTTCTTTCAGGAAAATATTCTCGAAAAAAAAAGAATATCTTTTGCTTATTCTCTGGTTTTTCATACCCCTGATGCGTTATTTAAGCCCGAAAATAGGCGCCATTGACGGAGTCAGGCATTTTATGGAAGTCCTGCCGGCCCTGTCAGCCCTTGCCGGAATTGGTGCGGCCATATTTAGGAAGTCTTTAATTATGAGAATTGCGGCCATAATGACAGTTGGTTATCTTGCCGCCCTTCTTGTCGTCTTTCATCCATTCCAGGCCAGTTATTTTAATTTTTTAACAGGAGGCATTAAAGGGGCCCAGGGGAGATTTGATATCGATTTCTGGGGTACTCCCCAGAAAGAGGCTGTTCTTTGGTTAAACCAACAGGCGCCTCGGGGTGCTTTTGTTCATATCGTAATGGCCCAAAGTACGGCTTCGGTTTATCTGAGAAAAGATCTTTTGATTAATTTAAACAAAAAACCCTATCAGGAGAGCGACTATACGGTTCTTTTAAACCGACAGTCGTTCTTTCCCTTATATTCAATTGAAGCTTATAAAAATAAAAAAATTAGTAGCAAGCGGACTGTCTTTTCAGTTTCCCGTCTTGGTGTGCCTTTAGTCTGGGTGTTTAATTAAATTCGAGCGTAATAAAGACATAACTGTACGGGAATATTGGACAAGTATCCCAAGAAACCTTGATTTACTGCTGCCATGGAGGCGATTGGGGTAAAAAACGGGAATTTCGCGAATTAGCAGTTTCCGCTTTTTAGCTTCAAAAAGCAATCTGATGAAATAATCACCGTAACCACAAAAGATATCAGGTCTTAATAAAGGTTTTAATTTGCTTTTTTTAAACATAAAAAAGCCGCTTAAATTATCGTATACGGGAAGTTTAAGAATAAATCTGATCAGCCGGTTGTAAAGTAAACTTAATAAATTCCGCCAGCGGTTTTCCATGCCTCCGCCTTTGACATAACGGGAACCGACTATAATGTCGGTTTTACGGATCAGCCGGTACATTTGTGGGAGTTTGTCAGGGTTATGGTTAAAATCCGTATCCATAACGGCGATGAGGTTGCCCCTGGCCTGTTTGATTCCTTGAAGGACAGACCTGGCCAGGCCTTTGTCTTTCTTTCTGATGATCGTCCTGACGCAAGAAGTTTGGCCGCGATATGTCTTTTGAGTCAAAAGACCTGTCCCGTCCGGACTGTTATCGTCGCAAATGATTATTTCATAATTTATTTCTCTTAAATTTTTGCTGATAGCCTCAATCAGGGGAATGATATTTTCGGATTCATTAAAGGTAGGCAGGATGACGCTTAATTCAAATTGAGGGCGGTTCATAAGTTGAAGCGATTCTGATAATATCAGATCATATAAGTTTTACCGCAAAATGCAAATTGCCTTTTTATCTTACTGGTCATGTCCCCGTTCTCCATTGGGTGTTTTATCATCAGGAGGCATGAATGTTTATATTCTAAATCTGGCGGCTGAATTGACTAAATTAGGCCACAGGGTTGATATTTTTACCAAAAGTCATTCTCCTCATAAAAGCCACATTATAAACATCAGAAAAAATATCCGTCTAATTCATCTTAAAGGGCATATCGTAACAAATCTTACCGGCTTTATTAAAAAAAATTCTTTGAGATACGACATATTACACGCTCATTATTATTATTCTGCCGAAATAGGAGTTGAAGTTTCCCGACAACTCAAACTGCCTCTGGCTGTAACTTTCCACACTTTAGGGGAAATGAAAAAAATATATGCCGGTATCATTGATAAATCCAGGATTGAGACGGAACAGGGGATCGTCGGGAAGGCAGATGCTTTAATTGCTTCGACCGAACTTGAGAAAGATGAATTGATACGCTATTATCAGGCGGATCCGGAAAAAATACATGTGGTTATACCGGGAGTTGACCACCGGTTATTCCGGCCGAAAAATAAGGCTTTTAGCCGGCGCAAATTAAACCTGCCGCCGAATAAGAAAATTATTTTATTTGTCGGCCGGATTGATCCGGTAAAAGGCATAAACCTCTTAATAGAGGCGGCAGGAGAAATAGAGGCGGAAGTTATTCTGATCGGAGGCGATATTAAAAGCCGGAGATTCTGGCAGAATCGGGAAGTTAAAAGGATTAAAGCAAATATCGAAAGCAAAAAGTTAGAGGACCGGATAAAATTCCTGGGAAGCAAAGCTCAGCGTTTACTGCCGTGGTTTTATTCTGCCGCTGACCTGGTCGTTCTGCCGTCAGTCTATGAATCTTTCGGTTTCGTGATATTGGAGGCGATGGCTTGTGCCGCTGCTGTTGTCGTCTCAAGAAGCGGCGGGTTAAAATATTTGATAGAAGACGGAAAAACAGGTACTTTTTTTGAATCCGGAAATCCGGCTGATTTAGCCGACAAACTTAAAAAGCTTATGCGATCTGAAAAACAAACAGTTCAAATGGGGATACGGGCATATCAGGAAAGTCAAAAATATTGTTGGGATAAACAGGCTGCTAAAATGGTTGAAGTCTACCGGAGAATATCAGGATGAAACCGACCACATTTATATTTATCAGGCACGGAGAAGTTCATAATCCGAAAAAAATCCTTTACGGCCGGCAAGGAAGATTCGCCCTTTCCCACAAAGGCAAACAGGAAGCGGAAGCAGCCGGACGCAAGCTTGTGAGTCGCGCTATCAGCCAGATTATTGCCAGTCCGATGCTCAGGACACGCCAGACGTCTAAAATCATCGGCAATATTATCGGTGTCAAGCCCCGTTATTCGAGGTTGTTAATTGAAGTCAGGACGATTTTTGAAAAGATTTCCCTTACCGAATACCACGGGAAAATCCAGGTAAATCTTTACTCTGAAGAATTTGTCAAAAAAGGCCAGGAATCGGTAAGGGAGATAGCAGAGAGGATGATAAAATTTGTAAAGTTAAAAGCCCGGCAATACCCCGGCAAGACAGTTCTGGTTGTCTCTCATGGGGATCCGATCCTGATTTTGAAAGCCGTTTCTATAAACCGTGAATTCTCCTGGAATTACAAAAGAAACAATTATCTAAAGACGGCAGAATTTATGGTTGTAAAATACAGTCAGGGAATTTATGAATGGGAGGGGAATGAAAACCGCTAAACGAAAGAGATTATCTTACCTGTCAGCTTCCATTTTCCTTTTTCTGGCGTTTGTCCTTTTTGCTTTGTCTGTCAGAAGCGACATTTTCAGGAATTTCGATTACCTGACCATGGTCGCTTCCCAGAAGTATACAACTCCGATAGTCGATTACCCGTTTTCATTTTTAAGCATAATAGCCTCCAGTGAAGTGACTTTTTTGATCGTCAGTCTGATTTTTCTTTATCTTCTATTCAGAAAAAAACACCTTTTTCTGGGAATTTTTCTTTATATTCTGATTTATCCGCTGGAACTTTTAGGAAAACTATTGATTTATCATCCCAAACCGCCTTTGTTTTTATTCAAATATGTTCTGAATTTTCATTTGCCCTCCAGTTTCATCGTCCAAACGAATTATTCATTTCCATCCGGACACATGGCCAGGACCGCTTTTCTGGCTGTGGTTTTACTGGCCATTATTAACATAAATAAATCTGCGGTATTGAAAATAACCGCTGTATTGACAGTGACCTATTTCATGTTCCATAGCCGCATATATTTGGGAGAGCATTGGTTTTCGGATGTAGTTGGCGGACTGCTCTTAGGTTCTGCCGCTGGCTTTCTGTCTCTGGTATTTTGGTAATCATGAATAATATTATCGATAAAACACATCTCTATTTGACAGAATACCTGGCCATGGATTTTTTCGGTTACAAACACCATTGTCCTTACTGGTCAAACAGGATGAAGGACGGAAAGGTAAGCTTCAGAGGTTTTTTAAACGGCAAGGGGGAGGCAAAGTCAATCCGGCAGGAATTGCTGCGGCTTTTGTCCGAAAATGCTCAAAGCCGGGCAATAGCCGGGAATCAGGACAACTTACGTCTTTTGGCAAAGAGAAACCGCATCGGCATAGACTGTTCAGGCTTTATATACCGGGTGTGGGATTTTTTGATCAAGCATAAATTCGGAAAGAGTGAATTTTTAAGTTTAGATGATATTTTCCCCGGAGGAATTAACAGGACCAATGCCCAAAGCCTGACTGATAAAAAGGCAGCCGTCAGAATTAATCAAATAAAAGAAATTCAATTCGGGGATTGTCTGCGCCTAAATAGCGGAAGGCATGTTGCTTTTATTAAAGAAATTACGGCGGAAAAATTAGTTTATATCCATGCCTCATCATCACTGACCCTTATCCAGGGTGTACACAAGGGAATGATTTTAATAAAAGACAGCGAAAAAAAACTGACTGATCAGGTCTGGCTGGAGGAGGCCGGGGACGGGGATACTTTGAAAAAATATTTTAAAACGGAGACAGGCGACGGCATCTGGCGGCTTAAAGCCTTCGCTTAAATTTTTAATGGAAAATCTTAAAGAATTTATCAACAGGATTAAAAATGCCAGGATTCATATTGTCGGAGTGTCCGGCTCAGAAGGATCAAGCATTCTCAATTTCCTGGTTGATAATAATATAAGTCAAATTACAGCCCATGATTTTGTAGCGACCGAAAATCTGGAGAAGAATTTTAAAATCTGGCATAAAGGGATAGAGAGCAAAAAGCGTAATAAATTATTTAAGGAATTTCAGTGTAATTTGGAAAAGACCCGGTTTTGTGACAGAAAGAAATATCTGGAAAATATTGAAGAAGCCCAAGTAGTCTTTCTTGCCCAATCCTGGAGACTTTATCCTCAAAATCAGCCTTTGAAATTTCTGAAGGATAAAATTCCTTTCTATTCGCTGACCCGTCTTTATTTGGATTTTGCGCCGGCCGCCATAATTGCAGTTACCGGTACAGTGGGCAAAGGCAGCTGCGCTTCATTGATTAGCGAAATACTCTCGCATGGCGATAAAAAAGTTTATTTTGCCGGCAATGAAAGCTGGAGAATACAGCTGGCTGATAAATTCAACCTGATGGCACCTTCCGATTTTTTAGTCATAGAAGTCTCGCACAGACAGTTGAATGAAGGGTTTACTAAGGCTCCGCAAACTCTGCTGATGACAAATTTATTTCCCAACCATTTGGATGAAATGAGCTGGCCTGGTTATGTGAAGTTAAAGATGTCCCTGGCCCGGGCCCAGGGAAAAAACGACCGGACGATCATAAATTACGATAATTTAGAGCTGAGGCAGCAAACGCAAAATCTCAATTCTCAAAGGTTTTATTACAGCCTTAAAGAGAAAAATATGAACATAAAAAGTGTCCGTAATATATATGACGAACTTATGAACATAAAAAGTGTCCATTATCCGGAAAATATCCTGGCAGTATGTACTCTGGCAAAAATTCTTGAAATAAATGATAAAACCATAATTGAAGCAATAGCAAAATCAGAGGGTCTGCCGGCAAGAATTCAGGAAATCGGAAATTATCAGGGGACTAAGGTTATCAATGATATTAAAAGTACCACTCCCTGGGCGACACTGGCGGCCCTTAAAAAATTTAAACTCCCTCTGGTTTTGATTGCCGGCGGAGACACAAAAGGGATTGAGGCAAATACGCTTTGGGATTTTGTGCAGAAAAATAAAATAGAAATCGTTTTTATGGATAGCCCGCTTTCTAAAGAAGCTGAAAATAAATTACCCGCCCTCTCCCGGCAAAGGACGGACAGTCTTGAGGAAGCGCTGAAATTGGCTTTAAATAAAACTCCTCCCGGGGGAACCGTTTTGGTTTCACCGGCAGCAGCCAATTTTTACAGCCGTTTTATCAAAGGGAAAAAATCGCTGAGGAAAATAATTACTTCTCTTCTTCCAGAGGCGAAAGCAACAAAGGGTCCAGAGAAATAATTTCATTTTCTGTACCGCAAGCGGAACATTCGATCAATAAACCCTTTTTTAACTCCTTTTCGGTTTTAAGAAGATTATCGCATTCAGGGCAATTAAGCGGATTTGGTGCGTCAGTCATCTGAGGATATAATTATAGCATTCTTGGAATATGAAAAAAACAAATCAGGGTATCTGGCAGTTTGCTGAGAGATTACCGGAACTACCGTTATCTTTCAGGTTAACACTTGGCGAAGGCAACACAAATTTAATCGCCAAAAACCGTGTCTATTTTAAGTGTGAATATGAAAATCCGACCGGCTCAATCAAAGACAGGGGGTTATGTTTCCAAATCGCAAAGTTGGCGGAAAATAAAGTCAGGCACGCGGTCATCTCCAGTTCCGGCAATGCCGCTATGGCCGCCGCCGCTTATTGCCGCCTGGCAGGTATAGAATTATCCGTATTTGTCTCCCCGAATATAAAGAAGGGTAAATTGGCAGTTTTGAAAGAAAAGGCTGATGTTCATATTGACAATCGTCCCGTATCAAGGGCGCATCAATATGCTCTAAATAATAATTTTTATAACCTCCGGCAGTCGACGGATCTTAATGCCGCATTCGGATTTGAAACCGTAAGTTTCGAAATAAATGAGGCAATCGGCAAAATTGATGATCTTTTTCTGGCGGTCTCCAGCGGTACAGCACTCAAAGGCATGGCCGACGGATTTAAAAAATTAGGTTATCATCCCCGGTTCCATGCAGTTCAAACGGCCAAAATCCATCCGTTAGCCGGACAATTTGACAATGATTTTATCCCGGAAAAGATCAGTTTGGCTGATGCCATTGTGGCGCGGGTGCTTCCCCGGGAAAAAGAACTATTAAATATAATCAGGGAATCAGGCGGTTTTGGCTGGGTCATCCCCAATATTGACATGCAAAAGGCGCGCTCGGCGTTGCTGAAAATAGGCCTGGATTCATCTTTTGAAGGCGCAGCTGCCTACGCGGCTGTGGAAAAAGCGAAAAGGAAGGGTTTCCCTTTGGGAAAAACTGCGGTTATATTGACAGGCAAATATTATGGGTAATATTGACTGGCGGAATAAATTTGATACGCCGATTTTTTTTGTCACTCCCGATGTCAAACGGGGATTGGGTCTTGAGGATGTCTTTCCCGACTTTCATATCATCGTCAGCGTATGGGATGAGCTGATTCCCGTTTTGAGAAGAAAGGGAGTCAGCATATTTTGCCTGGAAGAAATACGGCCAAACAACTCCCTGATTATGAATTCTGGACAGCTGCTGGAGGAGAAAGCGGTTTTGGATTATATAAAAAAAGAGTCAGCATCTGCTGTTTCCCAAATCGCTTTTTTCAAACCTTCAGCGAAACTGGATGAAATTATCAAAATGAAGGGATTTAGAAAAGTAGGCAACGATTCCTTAACAAACAGATATTTTGAAAATAAGGTAAATATGCCAACAGTCTTACGGGGTTTAGCGGAATATTTACTGCCGGGCAAAATTAAACGGATGGCCGGGTTTTCCTTTAAGGAGGAAGCCGAACGGTTCAGTTTGCCTCTGGTTGTCCAGTTCGGTTTCGGCTGGGCCGGTAAAAACACCTATTTTATCGAAAAAGAGGATGAATTTAACCTGCTTAAAAAGAGATTTCCCCACACCCTCGCAAAAGTGACTTCGGAAATCAAGGCGATAACAGTCTTAAACAACTGCTGTCTTTATCACGGCCAAGTACTTATAAGCCCTCCGGCCCTGCAAATTAACGGCTTCTCCCTTCTTTCTCAAAACAAGGCAGCCACCTGCGGCAGGCAGTGGCCGGCAGTTTTACCGGATATTCGCATGGAAAAAGAGATAAAAGATATCTCATTCAGGGTAGGGGATATCATGAATAAAAACGGTTTCCGCGGTTTTTTCGGTCTGGATTTTCTCATTGAAGAAAATAGCGGTAAAATTTATTTAACGGAAATAAATCCGCGTCTGACTGCCTCATCTTCCTTTTTTACCTATCTGGAAAAAGCAACGGACCGCCTGCCGCTTCTTGCCTATCATTATGCCGAATTCTCTTCAGTTGATTTGCCCCTGATGACAGAAAACGGAAAGGATGAAATTGCAGGCAGCCAATTAAGTTTACGAAACAGAGAAACTTTCACAAAGATTAAATTGCCGCAAAATTTTGGAATTTACGGCTTTCAGGACAACAAGTGGCGGATAAAAAGGGCTGATTATAACTGGAAAGAGATAGAAAAAGGGGAAATAATTTATTTTCCGCAGAAGAGGAAACTGCCTGAAAGTGAATTGGCCAGGATAGAGACGAAGATGCCGGCTGTTTCATCCTCTTACCGCTTGGCTCCCTGGGTAGATAATCTTTTTAGCCTCAATTTGTGATATACTAAATACTTTACTTATGGATAGTCTTATCAGATTAAAGGAACTGTCTGCCAAACTTAAAATAGAAGATAAGAAAAAGCGGATTGCCGAAATAGAATCAGCATCAGCCAATCCCGCTTTTTGGTCCGAGCGCGAGAAGTCAACGTCAGTCATGAAAGAATTGGTTGTTTTGTCTAAACAGGTGAAAGAAGTGGAGGATATAGAAAGTGAAATCAATTCCGGCCAGGGGGAGTCAGCTCTAGTAAGAATGGACAAGCTGGAATTCGACCTGTTTTTTTCCGGTCCCCACGATCAGGAAGGAGCGATAGTTTCCATTCACGCCGGACAGGGAGGCACCGAAGCGATGGATTGGGCTGAGATGCTGATGCGCATGTATTCCAGATTTATCGAATCCAAAGGATGGCATTATGAGCTTGTTAATCAGACAGCCGGAGATGAGGCCGGTATTAAAAGTGTCACTATGACTATACCGGAATATCTGGCATACGGATACCTCAAAGGGGAATCCGGAGCCCACCGTCTGGTCCGGCAATCTCCCTTTAATGCAGACAAATTGCGGCAGACATCATTTGCTCTGGTCGAAGTTATTCCACTTATAGAAGATAACCGGGAGGTGGAAATTAAGGATGATGATCTGGAGTGGAATTTTTTCCGTTCAGGAGGCAAGGGAGGCCAAAATGTCAATAAAGTTTCAACAGCCGTCAGATTAAAACATAAACCCACCGGGCTTATCGTCGAATGCCAGGAGCAGCGTTACCAGGGACAAAACCGCGAAACTGCCCTGAAATTATTAAGGGGAAAACTCTGGCATTTGATGGAGCAGGAAAAAGTGGATCATCTTTCCGAACTTAAAGGCAAATATAAACCAGCCTCATGGGGCAATCAGATACGTTCTTATGTTTTGCATCCGTATCATCTGGTAAAAGACGTCAGAACCGGCCACGAGACGTCTGACAGTAAAAGTGTTTTAGACGGTAATATCGAGCCGTTTCTCACTGCTCACTTGAAAAAATTCTCAACTGTCGTATAGTAAGAAATAGATATGGATCCGATCCCACCGCCATTGGTTCATAAGCTTGATTCAGGCAAAACTTATAATAAAATTTTAGCTTTCGCCGTTTTGATTGTCATCACGGGAGTATTTTCCGGTTATTATTTATTTAACCGGATTTCGCCTCAACTTACTTCGGATATCGGGAATGGCCGGACAGATCAGACTGAGGCGGTTACTGCCCTGGACGGCAAGACTTTCAAGGACAGCGCAGAAGGGGAACTGGTTGCCGGAGGAGTGGACGGAGAGGGAACCCATCAGTTGAAGAGACCGGGCGGTGAAAGCCAGACAGTTGCTCTTACCTCTTCGGTTTTGGATTTGTCCAAATTTGAAGGGAAGAAAGTCAAAGTCTGGGGAGAGACATTTGCCGCGCAAACTGCCGGATGGCTGATGGACGTCGGTAAAGTAGAAGTTCTCCGATGATTATTTTTGACAAAGTCACCAAAAAATACGGTAATTCCATTGCTGCCGAAGGTATCAGTTTCAAAGTCGACACAGGCGAATTTATTTTTCTGGTAGGAGCCTCCGGAGCAGGCAAAACCACTATTCTCAAACTTATTAACCGCGAAATTCTTCCCACGCACGGAGCGGTTTTTGTCGATGACTGGGAAGTCGATAAACTGCCGAAAAGCAAACTGCCTTTTTTAAGGCGCAAAGTCGGTTTCATCTTTCAGGATTTTAAATTGCTGCAGGACCGCACAGTGGCAGAGAACATAGCCGTATCCCTGGAGATCCTGGGCAGGGGAAACAGCGATATTGACGGCAGAATCCGCGAGGTTTTGAAAATCATCCAGCTGCCGGATAAATCACAGTATTTTCCCAAACAGCTTTCATTAGGCGAACAGCAAAGGGTAGCAATTGGCAGGGCGGTTGCCGGGGAGACTGAAATTATTCTGGCTGATGAGCCTACCGGCAATTTGGACCCGAAGACCTCCTGGGACATCCTGAAGATTATCAATGACATAAACAAGCAGGGAAAAACGGTTATCATGGCCTCGCATAACGTGGATATCGTCGACAGCATGAAGAAGAGGGTTATTGAAATGAATAAAGGCAAAATAGTCAGGGACCAGAAAAAAAGCAAATATTCCTAAAAAAGATGTACAGCAACGTTTCCATCTGGTTAAGATTAAGGCGGACCCCTTACCAAACAGTGGCCTCGCTTTTTATGATGTTCATTACCCTGTTCGTTTTAGGCTTGTTCCTGCTTTTGGTAGGCTCAACCACAGCCCTAGTCGGTTATTTTGAATCAAAACCGCAGCTGACAGTATTTTTTGCCAATGATAAGGATAAAGCCTCGATAGACCAACTTTCGGAAAAATTGAAATCTACGGGAAAGGTGCTTTCGACCAAATATGTTTCCAAGGAAGAAGCGCTGTCCATTTACCGCGAACAAAATAAGGATGATCCTTTGCTTTTAGAGATGGTTACGGCTGATATTTTACCAGCTTCGTTGGATGTTTCAGCAACCAGTCCCAAGTTTCTCAATGAAATTTACCAGACGGTCCGTACCGAAGCGGGGGTGGAAGACGTCGTTTTTCAGAAGGAAGTGGTCGACACTCTCATCAATTGGGCATCAACAGTGAGGAAAGTTGGTTTTCTATTTGTATCATTTCTGATTCTGTCCACCTTTTTTATTCTGCTTACTTCCATCAGCATGAAAATTGCCAATAAAAAAGATGAAATTGAAATTTTAAAGCTGGTGGGGGCTACCAACTGGTATATCAAAAAACCTTTCATCAAAGAAGGCGTCATATACGGCCTGTCCGGAGCTACTTTCGCCTGGATTTTCATATTTTGCCTGGTTTTATATCTGGAACCTTACATGGATTCATTTCTTAAGGGAATCGGCAATCTGAATCTTTTATCCTCGGGAAGTCTTAAATTGTCAGTTTGGCCTCTTAATTTCCCGTTATTTTTGCTTCTTTACCTTTTATTGTTGCTGTCAGGTTTGGGCATAGGTTTTATCGGTAGCCTGTTTGCTTCAAACCGCTATCTCAACGATTAAAGTTACGATGTCCAAAAATATTGTCGGACTGTTTTTTACTGTTTTTATTCTCGCTTTTTTTCTCTATCTTCATCCTGGCCCGGTTTCCGGTTTGACCTCCTGTCCGACCGATGATCCCTGCAGGAATAAATCCGATACCAATGAAAGGGTCAGCTGTTATACGGATGTAGTCAATATCTGCTCAGCCCAACGACAGAATATGGCAGCTCAAATTGTTTATCTCTCGACATCCATCGAACTTACTTCAGCTAAAGCAGAAGTAACCCGCGCCAAAATCATCCAGATTGAAAAAGATATTGTCTCCCTATCAGAAAAAATAGAAAAATTGGAAACTTCACTGACCAAAATTTCACAGGTATTACTGGACCGTATTGCCGCCACTTATAAATTGGGAGAGAAGTCCTATTTATCCTTAGTTTTATCCTCAAACGGCTTTTCCGATTTCGTCAACCGCTTTAAATACATGCAGAAAGTACAAATTCACGACCGCAAACTTTTGTTTCAACTGCAGAACAGCAAGGAAAATTTCAAGGACCAGAAGCAGCAGCGGGAGGATAAAAAAATAGAACTGGATGCGGCCAAAAAGCAGCTCGAGCGCGAACAGAATACTTTGGCAGTCCAAAAAAAGGAAAAAGAACTGTTTTTGGAAACAACCCGCAGCAGCGAAACCCGCTACCGTCAGGAATTGGACGCAGCCAGACGCGAAGCCGAAGGGATACAAAGAGCTGCCTCAATACTGTCTTCAGCCGGGGTGCCGGCTAAAATCAGCAAAGGGGATGTCATCGGTATCATGGGTAATACCGGTTTTTCAACGGGAGCTCACCTTCATTTTGCCGTCTATAATCTGAGTGAAGGGGATTTAAGTAGATTCAACTTCAACAGCGGTTATGAAAATCCCTTTAATATTTTAAGATCAAGGGATTTGCCTTTTGAGGCGACATCCTGCGACGATGTTTCCCCCAATCAAAAAACCAATAAATCAATCGGGGGAGGCTCATGGGACTGGCCGATGGAAAATCCGAGTATTACCCAATGCTACGGACATACCCCCTGGTCATGGCGTTATCAGACCGGTATTCATAACGGCATAGACATGTATGATGATAAAAATACTTTAGTCAAGGCGGTAGAAGGAGGGAATAAATATGTCTATCGCGGGGGGCAGTCGGCAGGCAACGGTGTTTTCATTTTTCATGACAACGGCAAAATGACCCTCTACTGGCACCTGCAGTAAAGGGAAGTATACTTAAGATTGATGGTTATAGTTTTATTTCTTCTTTTCTTTATGTTCCGGTTTTCAACCGTTTCAGCCGCCGAAATAATTCTTTCCGATATTGATACAGCTGAAATCACGAAAGTTGAGCAGGAATTGACTGTTCCGCTCGAACTTAAAATTAACAGCAGTGACGGGACGGTCTATTATTTAAGGGGAGCATTTTTCAAAGAGGGGACATCCCAATACTGCGGTTATACCTGGAACGGCAGTGAATGGTACAATGGTCCCTTTACTTCCGGTGACGGCTGGAAAAAACTTTTAACGGTGACTATAGCTTCGGATTCAGCAAAAACAGAGATCAAGGTTAAAGTTGACTCAAACGACAGTCATTGCCGGGAGCCGGGGGATTATCTTTTTAAAGTTTTGAGGTATACCGAAGCCGGTAATTCTTCAGGTGATGATCAGACACCGTTGAAAATCAGAATAGCCCTACCTTCACCAACCCCTACAACCGCTCCAAGTGCCACCAACGCTCCAGTGAAAAGCCAAACGGTACCAGCAAAACCTAAAATAACCTTATTACCGACCCACACTCTGTTTGCCACCGCAATAATTAAAGCTGTCTCAAGTTCGCCAAAAATACCGATCGCATCCTCCTTAGGTTTTATTTCATCAGATTCGGGTGAAGTTTCTCCGGTTAATGAGGCAAGTGTGGCAGGTATAACTGAAAAGTCACAGGGAAATATTGCTAATTTATTTATCCCGGGAATTTTTTTAATTTTTCTGTCAGCTTTCCTCAGTTTTAATAAACTTCGAAAACAGGGAGTTTAAATTTTTTTACTGAGGAATCGGTTGAAGGGTTTATAGCCGTACGATTGCCAGGCGGATATCCCCGGATAATTTTTTTCATTAGTATAAAGTTCGACATAAGTTAAACCCCTGTTTTTAAACCATTCGCAAGCTTTCAATTCCAATTGCCGTCCCACTCCCTGCTTTCTCCGTTTTTCATCTACCGCCAAAAAGGAGATATGGCCTACCTGTTTGATTTTAAACCAGGGAAATAGGGACTTGATGTATCCTGAGATGAAACCGGTAATTATCTTATTTGGTTCTGCGTCATTTTCCGAAACAAAAATAAACTGGTTTGCTGAATTAATATGAAGCCTGGCCCAATCAGAATAGAATTGGGGAGAATTATCTTCTAACTGGAAATATTCCCCGTCATATTCCAAATGAGAAGACAGAAGATGCAAACCTAAAGCAGTAATTTGCTTCAAATCCTCCAGATTGGCAAGTCTGACTGTCATAATTTATGATAGGAATAAATGAAGTATATCACTTGGAGTGCCCGCGAGACATCTAATTTGGGCAGGGAATTGGCAGCCCGACTAAAGGGTGGAGAAGTAGTTTGTCTGTATGGGAACTTAGGCAGCGGTAAAACTACTTTTATTTCAGGTGTCGTAAATTATTTCCGGCCCAAAACCAGGGTCCTCTCCCCTACCTTCATTATTGTGCGACATTACCGTTTTGACAAAGCACCCGTAAAAAATCTGTTTCATGCCGATCTTTACCGTCTTGATAATAAATCGTCAATTAAGTCGTTGGGTTTGGTTGAATATTGGTCGGATCCGCATAGCGTTTTTTTAATGGAATGGGCGGATAAAATGGCAGGACAACTGCCTGAAAAAAGGATTGACATATCATTTAGAATTACGGGAAGGGACAGAAGGGAGATTATTTATGGAAAAACTGATAAATAAAACCGTCAGTATTTTAGATAGCGGAGGTTTGGTAATTTTTCCGACAGATACGGTCTTCGGTATCGGTTGCCGGATAGACAGACCGGACAGTGTCAGAAGACTTTTTTCGGTAAGACGGCGGCCGGAAAAAAAGGCAGTGCCCGTATTGGTTTCCGCAATTGAGATGGCTGAAAAATATTTCCTCTCCCCTCTTCCAAATAATGTGCGACATTTAATGAAAGTCTATTGGCCAGGAGCTTTAACCATAGTTTATAATGTCCGGACAGATAAAGTGACTCCCCTAGTCCGGGCTTACGGCAAAACAATCGGCATCAGGATGCCCAAAAAGAAATTGGTTTTGGAAATAATCAGAAGATGCGGGGTAGCTTTACTGGGTCCTTCGGCAAACTTCCACGGATTCCCAGCACCTTCCAATATCAGGGATCTGGATCCGGAATTAGCCAGGGGAGTTGATTTGGTAATTCCAGGAGAAAGTCCCATCGGCCGGGCATCAACGGTAGTTGACTGTACCAGCTCGCCCTGGAAAATTTTAAGAGAAGGCAGCGTTAAAATTGAGGCAAAATGATCTTATATATTAATAGCGCAGACAAAGACAGCGTCAAAGTCAGTCTAAAAGCCCAAAACGGCCGGCTCTGGAAAAAGTCGGCTAAAAGGAGTCTGTCTTCCCAGGCGCTTTTAGGGGTAATCGAAAAACTTTTAAAGGATGCCGGCATAAAAATTACGGATCTTACTAAAATTGAATTTTTCCGCGGTCCCGGTTCATACACTGGTTTAAAAGTCGGCGCGACGGTCGCTAATACCTTGGGTTGGCTTCTGAAAATTCCGGTCAACGGTCAAAAAAATAAGATTGTGCTTCCAGATTATGAATGAATAGATTTTAATTGATAGATAGTTTATAGTATTTAAAGAGTGTTTCTGCTTCGGTCTTTATTTGCCATAGTCTCAATAATAGTTCTGTCTTTTTCCTCACAATCAATAGCATTGGCGCAAAATAATCCCTTAAAAGAACGTTTAATTGTCCGTTTTGCATCACAGGCGGGTAATACTGATAAATTTAAAATCCGTCAGATGATCGGTGCTTTTATGTCTGAAAAAATTGATAAGTTAAACGCTGAAGTTTTTGAGGTTCCTCAGCCTCTTTTTGACAAATTACTGGATGTTTTAAAAAAACATGATTTAGTTCTTTATGCCGAAAAAGATAACCTGGCTTTTGCTTTGGAAACAAGCAATGATCCCTATCTTCCTAATCAGTGGGGTTTGTCCAAAATCAGGGCAAGCGACCCGGGCGAATCAGCCTGGAATTACAGCCATGGCAATTCGGACGTTTTGCTTGCCGTAGTTGATACCGGTATAGACCAGAACCATGCTGATTTGATCGGCAAAATTGCTAAAAACAAAAACTGCAGCAGTAGTTCGACAGTTGATGACAGGTACGGACACGGTACTCATGTCGCCGGAATTGCCGCGGCGGCGACCAATAATAGCAAAGGAGTTGCCGGAACAGGTTATAACGTCAGACTGATAAATGCCAAAGGACTAGGTGATAACGGTTCCGGCTATTATTCCTGGATTGCCAACTGCATTACCTGGGCTGCTGATAACGGGGCCGCTGTCATCAATTTAAGTCTCGGCGGCGCATCTTCATTACAGATTTTAGAGGATGCCGTCAATTATGCCTGGAATAAAGGAGTTGTGGTTGTGGCCGCCGCCGGCAACTCCAATTCCTCATCTGCTTCTTATCCTGCTTTTTATGGTAATGCGATTGCCGTCGCAGCTACAGACAGTAACGACCAGAAAGCCTCTTTTTCCAATTACGGTGGTTGGGTGGATATTGCAGCACCCGGGGTTTCAATATACTCAACCGCGCCCAACCACACAAACAAGCTGAAAATATATAACTACGCTTATCTTTCAGGAACATCCATGGCTACGCCCTTTGTTTCAGGACTTGCCGCTTTACTCAAGTCTGCCGGCAATTTAACCCAAACGGAGATAGTTGATAATATTTATCAGAACGCGGATAAAATTGCCCAAACAGGCAATTATTGGACTTACGGAAGAATTAATGCTTTAAATAGTATCAAAGAAGTATCGGTTTTTACTCCAACTTTAACGCTGACCCCTACCCCCGCTCCGACCCTCATGCCTTCCTCTACACCAACTCCTTCACCGACGACGATTCCTTCGTTTACGCCTACTCCGTCCCCTATTTCAGTAAATCCGACTCCGATTCCCTGGTGGTGCCGTATCCGCCCGCAGTACTGTCAATGACAACGCACCGATTTATTCGGGGCAGTTGGAATTGATCCCTCGAAGCTTTCTTGCCCGCCATAGCCTTGGCGTCGGCGGGAGCGTAGTGGGATAATTTAATGTACCCTGACAAAAATCCCTGCCCTGTCATCTTTATAGACTGTTCTCCATTTTCCCTGATCTGACAGCTTAATCATCTTATTAAACAGCGGTTTTTCACTCCACATATAGACCACGTCGTAGTCGCTTTCTTCTATATCGGTAACATCCTGCTCCAGGAAATAATATTCGGCAAAGGCGCTGTAGCCCTTTTCGTCACGCCAGAGATGCATTCTGCCGTCAATTGAAGGCTTAATTTGCGGGTAGTTCCAGATCAGCCAGCCCCCCCAGTTGTAAAAAGAGAGGAATTTGCCCGGCAGTATATTATTCTTTAAAAACTCTGCCGATTCGGAAGAACATTTTATATAATCAGCACAGAACCTGTCCCAGTTCATGAAATTTAACCGCTGTCTGGGAATATGGTAAATAAGGGAATAGAGATACATTCCGGAGAGAATTGCAATAGGAACTGCCTTGCCGCTAAATGAATTATAGGCAGGTTTGATACTGCGGAAATAAGCGATAATCACAGGAACAGAAACCAGGTACATCGTCCAGGCGTAGCGTCTCATCCAATGGGAAAGGAAATAAAAAACTCCGGCAATCATAATCCATTCGAAATATTGAATAAATTTCTTGGAAGATATTATCATTCTTATATTAAAGATTAGAAATATTCCCCAAAAGAAAAGCAGCCACCATAATGATGAAAATGCCGGCAGAGCTACCCATTCCACAATGTATTTCTGGTAAGGGTTCCCAAAATGCCTGGCCGCTTCCAGGTATATTTCAATGCTGTGGGGATTAACCAGGGTTGCCAAAAAGGAAAATATTATTGCCGGCAGGTACCTCAGACTTTCCCTGAATTGCTTTACATCTTTGATAGTCAGATATTTAACCTGGCTTAAAGCGTAAAACATTGACAAAAGCCCTAAGCCCAGTAAAAATCCGCCGTGAATATTCGCCCAAACTAAAAACAATATAGCGGCAAAATAAATAGTTTTTTTCTCTCCCCGCTGGTAGGCGCTCAAGATATAAACAAGGACGGAAGTTAAAAGCAATGACAACAGTTGTCCCCGGAAAGATACTTCAAGGAGAGGCAGTTCCAGGTAAAAAAGCAAAGGAAAAATGAAAGCTTTTTCCCAAAACGACATTTTTAATGCGCGGTCAACAAAGAAAAAAATAAATACAATCACCACGGCTCCGGCTATTGACAATCCCAGGAATCCGGCCTGATGGTAAATCTGGTAAGTCAGAAAATCAGTCAGCCAGGAAATATTCGGCCATTTATACCCGGACATTTCCAGTGATAAGATGTTTTCCTTTAAAACTTTTCCTATTTTGGAAAAATATTCCCCGTATTTTAAGTGCCACCCCAGATCCGTATCCGCCGGCATAAAAAGTGACATCAGGAAAATTACCAAGTAGGGCAGATAAGAATATAAAAAATTTGAAAAAATTGTTGATACAGTGCCTAACATTGAGCCTTCCAATTAATTTTATCCGTTGAGTATATCACAGGTGTATAATAAGGGCCAGCTAACGCTCTAAAATATGAAAAAAAACTTTTTGCTCTGGCTCAGTATTCTTTTTATTTATCTCCTTTTTGCCGGCCGCGGCATATTCCAATTCCATACCACTCAAAGGAATTTCTTCAGCCTCCAGGCCTATTCCTGGCTTCAGGGCCGTTTCGACCTTGCAGTTTTACCGAATGATATTACTGATCTAAGCATATATAAGGGTAAGGCATATATGTACTATCCGCCATTACCTGCGGTTTTCGCTCTTCCCTTTGTTGTTGTATTTGGAGTCGGTGTCAGCGACGTATTCTATACTGCATTTTATTCGTCAATTGCCCCGGTTTTCCTGTATCTAATGCTTCAAAAAGCTAAAAAGGCAAAACTTATACCGCAATTATCCGATAATTATTTAATTATATTGACATTGTTTTTTGCTTTCGGAACTGTCTTTTTTTATTTGTCACTTCTGGGGACTGTCTGGTTCACTTCCCAGATTTTGGCCATCCTTACATTAATAATTTCCCTTTATTTCCTGTTTAGTTTCGCCTACGATAAAAAACAGAATAGTTTTGTATTGTCAGTCATTCTTCTCTGTTTGTCCTTTTGGGGCAGACTGGAGTTAATTTTAGCCTTTCCTTTATATTTTTATCTCTTATTTATCACCAAAAATCCTAAAAAAACAAAAATATTTTTTATTATATTAAGTATTCTCTTTCTCAACTTTGCCATCTATTTCGTCTACAATTATTTTCAGTTTAATAATTTTTTTGAAAGCGGTTTAAACTATATTCAAAACGACCCAAGATTTATAGAACAGAAGAGAATCGGATTTTTTAATTTCAAATATTTATTCCATAATTCTTACTATTTTTTAATAAATCCGCTAAAGTTTAAGACGTCTTTTCCATTTATTTATCCCGATCCTGAAGGCAATAGTATGTTTTCTACTTCTCCTCTCTTTATTTTGTTATTTGGATTGTTATCAAAAAAACTATTTTCTAAAAAAGTGTTTTTTATTTCAATTAATTTATTTTTAAGTGGAGTTATCGCCTTATTATTTTTATTTTATGGAAGTACTGGTTGGTTTCAGTTTGGTTATAGGTATGCATTAGATGTAATTCCTCTTTTAATCCTTGCTCTTGCCTTTGTAATCGGGAAGTTTCCGAAAAGTGTGGTTGTGGGGTTATTTTTACTATCAGTAGCTATCAACGTCATGGGTGCGATTTGGATGCTTCAATTGGCCCCATATTTAAATTATTAATTTGATATATTACGTACTACTTGACAAACTAGTTTATCTTTTTTAACCTGATATCTAGAGTTTGCTAACCGCAAACGGAAGCAATCCTAATGTAGGGTTGCTTTTATTTTCGCAAATTTACCTGCCCCGGTAGGTTTTTTTATCTCAAAATTTAATATTCTGCCAATGCCCATTAGCTTTTGCCCAAGCTTTAAGTTTATTACTCAAGCCTCTGCCCGAGGAAGATAAGGTTTGAGTTTTTTTATGGCTTTCTTGCCGATACAAAGTGAGGCTTAGAAAGACATAATCCGCCGAAGCTTTTAGCGAAGGCGGATACACATTTAAAAAATGACTTTTGAATATCTTTCTGCCCGAAAGGAGGTGAATATGATGAAAAAATTAATCGGAACAGTTCTCGGAATCGGTATGATTCTGGCCGCTGCAGCTCCCAGTTTCGCAGCCACCAATGTTACCTTAAATAATACCGGGCCGTTTGCCAATCATTGGATTACTATTCTTAAAGGTAGAACTATTGGCGTAAACAATATTCAAGCTGCCAAGATTAAAAATACAGTAAATAATACTGTCAATACCGGAAATAACACTGCAACCTTGAATACTAATGTTACCGGAGGAGGATCTACTGGAAATGCAACCTCAAATGTAACTCTGAATAATTCAGTCAACGGTGCATTAACTAATATTACAGGTTGCGGTTGTCCGGATGGTGATACGGATGTCAGCATGTCAAATACAGGACCATACTCTACACAAAATGTGACAGTCAATGAAACGACCAACATCACTGTCAATAATTTGCAGTTTGCCAAAGTCAAAAATAAAGTTTTTCAGAATATTAATACAGGCGGCAACAGCGCTATATTAAATACAAATGTTAGTGGTATATCGACTGGAAATGCCTCATCAGATGTGGTAGTTGATAATGTAGTAAATGTTTCAGAAACAAATATTGGTCCGTAATTATTGCAGTATTGCTTTTGGATTCAAAATAGGCTCTCTTGAAAAAGAGAGCCTATTTATTATGTAGCTCTTACCGATATGAAATGAGGTTTAGAACTGCATAATCCTCCTAAATTCGCAGCACGAGCCGCGCTACGGATAGTAGGTAAGGCGAGTGCTTAGAATAGGAGGATCTATTAATCTTGAAAAAATACATAGGTTACATTAGAATAGCCTGTCACTATGGGCTATTTACGAAAATACCTCGAACCAGTTTTGGTCGCTCTCATTATTTTTTCCGCAATTTTTCTGTCAAAATATCCCACCCTCTATCATTTTCAGCATCAACCGGAAAATCTGTTTTTTTCCGGCCAGGCATCCTGGTTCGATGCCTGGGATATAAACTCTTATGTTTCCTATATAAGGTATGGCCAAAGAAACGGAGTCATGCTGAAAAATACTTATACTACCGTTCCCCATCAGCCTGTTTTTGTTTTCCAGACATATACGCTATTGGGAGTCTTGAACAGGTACATCAGGCTGGATCCTTTTTTGCTTTTTCATCTGGCTTCCGTTTTAACCGGTATTCTGTTGATGTTGAGTATTTATTTAATACTTGGGGCAGTATTTCCAGAATTTTATAAAAGACTAGCTAGCTTTATTATCATTGTTTTGGGCGGAGGTTTAGGCTGGCTTAATAATACGGCCGCCGATTACAGGATTGCCGGTTTTACCTTAGTTGACCCATTGGAAAGACCTCATAATGCATTGTCTACCTTGCTTCTCCTTTCTTCCGTATATTTGTTTGCTTATTTTCTTGAAAAGGGAAGGTTAGAGTATTTTATATATTCTCTTTTTTCCGCCTTTATCTTATTTACAATTCATCCACCCTTAGCCTTACTATCGGTATTAATTTATATAGCCGGTTTATTTTTTCTTTCTCAAAGGGTAAACCGTTTCAAAAGATTTATGCTTTTATCGTTGCTTTTATTAGCATACATTGCTTATTTCTTTTTATTATTACATCGCTTCCTAAGTAATGGAGGATTTAAAGGATTGGTAGTCCAGACTATCTGGCAGCCTGATTTATTGTCAATTATATTTGGTTTCGGTTTGCTCTCTATTGGAATACTTACTGCAATTCTGGTCAAAGAAAAAAATATCAGTTATAAAATAATAAAAATTGCCTTCATTCTTCATTTGATTTTGGCCTTTTCTCCCTTAGGATTCCATATGTATTTCTTCAAAGGAGTTTTTATTTGGGGTGTCATTCTGGGTGTTTTGGGTATGGAGGGGATTTCCAAAAATTTCCTGCCCTATTGGTTATTACTTGTATTATCATTATCCCTGCCCTCAAGACTGCAGATTTTTAAAATTTTGCGATCTCCAAATTACTCAAATCAATTTTATTACCTTCAAAAAATAGAAGGTCAGTCGTTAAAACAGCTAGTAACATTGCCAAAAGATTCATCAGTTTTAAGTCTTTACCGCATAGGCAATTATATCCCGGCCTTTACTGATAACCGCGTATTTCTGGGACACAGTATTCAGACGCCTGATTTTAATCAAAAACTGCAGCTGGCGGAAAAATTTTATCTGACAGATGACGGGAATTTTCAGTCTTCATTTCTTAAGGATAACCGGATAGATTATGTTTACGTAGGACTGGAGGAAGAGTTATTAAGAAAAAATAACCGGCTGCTTTTGTTTTCAACCCCTGATTTCCTGAAACCGGTTTTCCGTCTGAATGGCATCGCTCTTTACAAGGTGGTTTGAAAATTGTGAATAAAATTTAAAGAAGCGCGTCACAACCAAGAGATTCTTGACAAATATTTTTGAAGACTGTATATTGGTCAGGCTGCCCAAAGCTAAATTCAAAGCTTTGGGTTTTTTACGCTTTAAATAAATGAACATAAATATTTTTAAGAACGGCTGGAAGAAAAAACTGGCCGAGAAAATCCAAAAGAAGAAAAAACTGTTTATCGCCCTTGCCCTCATCCTGGCAGTCATCGGCTTTTTCAATTTCTTTTCCCTGAAGAAGTCTTCTTCATCAGCCGAAACCTCCGTTCAAACCATGGCAGTAGGCCGAAATTTTGAATTTCCCGGCATCAGCAGTCAGGGAAAAGTCGTCTCAGACAGGATAAAATTTAAAATCACCAATGCGGAGAAAACCAACAAGGTTATGGTTCAGGATAAAACCTTCACCGCCAGGAATAAAAAATTATTTCTGATTGTGAATCTGGAATTAACCAACGAATCCACCCAGCCGCTGAATCTTCTTCCCGGGGATTTGATCCGTCTGACAATCGGCGATAATAAAGAGACAAAATATGCGCCGGACCTACATAACAATCTGGTGCCGGTAGCGGCGATTTCAACCAGGGTAGACAGGGTCGGCTTTGTGATTGCGGAAAACGAAAAGAATTTTACTTTGTCAGTTGGGGAAATTGACGGCAAAAAAGAAGAGGTAGGTGTAGGATTTCCCTCTTGACAATCCAAACTAAGTTTTTTATATTGGCCGGAGTCTCCTGCCACCTGTCCTCATAAAATTACCTGCTCAATAAATATTGACCTTTGCCCGACAGCCAACTGAAATAATGGTCGACTATTCAACCAAGAAAATCGGTAAAAATTTACTGGAAGAACTTAAAAACGCTTTGAAAAATGTACGCGGATGGGGGTCCGTGGAAATTTACGTGCAGGATTTTAAAGTGACACAAATAACAGAAAGAAATATCAAGAAGACAAGTCACAGTATCAAGGATTTGTAAAATTTAATATCAAGCCCCGGCTTTGAGCCGAGGGTGTAAGATACCGACCGCCAACGGAGGTAATCCCGATAAAATCGTGGATTACCTCTTTTTTTATGCATTGACAGGGTATGTCAGGGCGGTAAGCGGAATTTGAATACGGGCTTTATGAATTGTATAGGAAGTCACATCTGTACTAGGCAGTAGGACTTTCTATAAACATCAAAGGAAAGGGGGTGAATACATTAAATGAAAAAAATAGCAACTTTTATTGGTAGCGCTGCCTTATTGGCAGCAGCTGTCATTCCGGCGATAGCCGCCTCCAACGAGTGTACCAATGGTACAACCGGGCCTTATTCCAATAACACTTGTACCATCAGAAATACTGATAATGTCACGGTCAACAATGTCAATGATGCCCAAATCGTCAATGATATTGAATCCAAAAGCAATACTGGACATAATTCAACCAGTTACAACACTCTCGGAGGAATAATTCTTACAGGTGATGCTACTAACAACACAACCGTGTCGTCAGTGGCTAACATCAATACCACCAATATTACTTCTGCTTTGGCAGGTATCAGTAATATAGGCAGTAATAACATCACCGGACCTTATTCCGATAACCAAATTTGGCTGGAAAACGAACATCGGGCAGATGTTTTGAACAGCAATACCGCATCTGTATATAACGATGTTGAGGCCAAATCAAATACCGGTTTCAATGATGCTGACTACAATACCGGTCCGGCCAGCGTCACAGCTGGAGATGCCTGGTTGGGTCTGGGTGTTAACACCCATGCTAATGACAACATGACCGTAATCGGGGGAGGATATAGCGGCGGTATAGTCAATCTCGCGGAGAATCTGACTACCGGTCCATTTTCAACCCAGAACGTGACCATCTACAACAGAGCTAGGGCTAGGGTTAACAACGTCAATGATATGCAGGTCGTAAATGATGTTGATGCAAAATCCAACAGTGGATTTAGCTCAGCCAGCTACAATACGCTTGGCGGAGACGTTACCTCAGGAGATTCAGCAGCGGGAGTCTTAGTTGATACCGAGGGTAATATCAATACCACTAGGATCGCTTTAGCAATGGGAGGATTTGGTAACACGGGTACTCAAGCCATCACAGGTCCCTATGCCTATGATGCGACCTACATTGAAAACGTCAGGGATATCGTTGTTGACAACTGGAACAACAAATGCCGTTCTCACAATGCGGACAGGCTAGAAGAAAATCCTTTCGAAGATGAAAGAGAAGATGAGGATGAATGTGAACCGGAAAATCTCGGCGTTCTGAATGATGTGGAAGTCAAATCTAATACAGGTAAGAATGATGGTGATTACAACACAGGTGGCGGTAGCGTTACAGCCGGCTTCGCTGAGCTGTGGCAGCAGGTGTTAACTCACTTGAACGATACTTTAACGGAAATTCATTAAGGTATGACGAACTCTTCGTACTGGTGGAGGTCCATCCTAGACACTTGGATCTCCACCAGGAAGAGAGTTAAATTTTAGTTTTTAAAAAATAAGCAAATATCTATTTGATTCGTGGATAAACTTAAAAAAAAGATCAGTTTAATATTAATTTTGGCAGTCTTTTTGGGGAATATTCTTTCCCCGTTTGCTGTGGTGGCTCAGGAAGGACCGTCAGGTCCTTCCGCACCGTCAGCTCCAGCCGGACCCGGTAGTCCGCCTTCTGCGCCCGAAGGTCCCAGCGGTCCCGCAATAGGACCCAGTGCTCCTTCCGGTCCAGCCGGACCCGGCAGTCCGCCTCCGCGGCCATCCGGACCGTCCGGTCCTGCAATAGGACCCAGTGCGCTTTCCGGACCTTCCGGTCCGGGAACTCCGCCACCGCTACCGGATTATAATCAGCCGGCTCCGGAAAGGACTCCTTTTCCGACTGTTGTCGATCTTCAGAATCCGGATCCGCTAAATACTGGTAATAATTTCGGTGACCAATTTAATGCATCAACAGGAGATGGCACCAATGGTTTGACTTCCGGTTCAGATCCTTTATATCAGGGGGGATCGGTTAATGATCCTCTGAATATTTATACCGGTCCCAATTCCTATAATTACGGAGCTGAAATAATTGATAAAAAACTGGAGATTATGAATCAGAATCTGGCTAAAATGCAAAACAAGATCGATGCCATGACTTCTACCGGATTCAATTATGCCAATCTGAATACCCTTGACGGCCAGGTTTTCTCCGGAAATACCCAGGCAGCTTTGAATCTTCTAAACAAGTTAAACAGCAATATCTCCGGTATCGGAGGATTTTCAGTCATGAATATCTATGATAATTATTTAGGAGATATTGTCTTAAATTTCACCGACGGCAATCCGGCTAATGCCTTTTCACAAGCCTCCCAGACGGTCTCGGAAAATTCCCTTACCGGACCGTTATCAACCAATATAGCCGACTCCCAATCATCTTTTACCATCAAAGAAGCCACCGGTAATGATGCCAAGATAGAGAATGATATCAACTTATCGGCCATAACCGGTAATAATACCGCCTCCATGAATACCGGTAACGGAGAAATTGAATCAGGAGATGCCTCGGCTGTTGCTAATATTATTAATATGGTTAACACCAATTTGAATGTCGCCAATTGGCTGATCGGTGTCATTAATATTTACGGAGCGCTGTTGGGTGATATTATACTTCCCCAGGAAGCAAATTCCGGCACTCTAAATGGTTCAAATACATCATCCGGAGGCGTCATAGTCGGTAATCAAAATACCGGACCGGGTTCTGATAATTATGCTTCTTATACGTCAAATACCACCGCTGAATTTAATACTGTTAATAATGCGGATATCGAAAGTAGCCTCGATGTTTCCGCCAATACCGGCAATAACAATGCTTCCGTAAATACCGGAGGCGGATTTGTCCAGACAGGCTCGTCTGATGCCGCCATCAGTAATTCCACCATCGCCAATACAACTACGGTAAGTGAAGACGATACGGTTTGGATGATCATAGTCAATGAAGCCGGCAAATGGGTCGGTCATATTCTGGGTTCTCCCTGGGGTTCGACTTCAGCTTCAAACAGTTTACCGGTGACAACTGAAACAGGCGGATTCGGCAATCAAAACTATTCAGTTTATTCAGGTAATGAAGCCACCGGGCCTTTATCGCAAAATATAGCGACTATCGCAAGCAATACTGAGGAAAGCTATATTACCGAAAACAATGCCGCGATAACCAATAATATTACTGCCAACGCAGATACCGGCAATAACCAGGCCATGTACAATACCGGAGCGGGAGTCATTTCCACCGGTGATGCCGATGTGGCGCTCAATTTGGTCAATATGGCCAATACCAATGTGGTAGCCAAAAAATTTGTCGCTATCCTGGTGAATGTTATCGGTGAATTTATGGGCGATGTCATTCCCACTGGCTACACCGATAATACGGCCCAAACAGGCAATAACAGCCATATGGGAGGTACTCCCGATCCGCTGCCGACATTGAAGCCGCTGCCGACACTTCCTGCGTTGCCGGGTCTTCAGACTCCTTCATTTGAAGTGAACACAGAATATAATTATTCGCTTTATCCGCAGAATCAGGAATATTACAATGTCTATCCCGCCGTAAATCAGGGGGGTAATAATTATCCGGATGAATATATAAGTTCAGTCAATAAAGTTAATAACCAAAGATACAGGACTTATATCCTGAGAAATTATCTGGCTACAGCACCTTCACCGACAGATACAGTCGGAAATCAACAGACAAGAGTATTGAGACGCGGTCTATTTTTGTCAAACAATTTCGCTAAAGCTACCCAAGCTACCTTCCCCGGCATTCTTCTGGGAGGACTCTCTTTAAGAGTCACAAGTTCCTGGCTGGCTGTTTTGCCTCTGGCATTGTTCATGCTCTATTGGAGAAGAAGGCGAAGGTACAATATCGATTTTACGGTATACCTTAACAATATTTTAGAAATAATTTTATGACCCGCCTAAGCTTACTTTGGAGCTTTTCAGTTCTATTCGAACACGCTCCAAAGAGCGCTTTAGCGGCGGGTTTAAGAAACACTAAACTTATTTTTTCGTAAAGTGTTTCTAAAAGGAGGTGATAAGTGTGGGCAAAAAAATCATAATATTAATTTTGTTTTTAAGCTTTAGTTTTTTTCTGTACGATTCAGCTTTAGCCGATTGGTGGGACAGACCGGATAGCAGACCGACTCAGCCCGGTGTAGAAAGGTTTTTGCCTACCGTACCACCTCAACCGGATAGTCCGTCACCGACAAAGAAGGTTACACCGACGTCTCCACCTAACGGAGGACCTGAAGTTACTCCAACTGGTGTTCTTAACGGTGATGGAGGTAGCACGGACGATGATCCCTGTGCACCCGGAAAAGCTTATTCCGGTGAGTATTGCGGTTGGTCACCAAGAATAGGTGAAGGCGGCGGCGGTAGTGCAGCCAGTGTCGCATCCGTAGGGGGTCCGGCAGTCAGCGGATTGTCTGAAACTTCCGGAGAAGAGGCAGGCATTTCTGATATAATGCTTCTTGCCGGAATCCTATGTCTAATGCTGTACGCCAAGTCAAAGTTAAATCCCGATATCGAAAGAAAACTAATAGGCAAAAAAAGCCGACCATAAGGTCGATTCTGGCCGATAAAACCAAAAAGATAAGACTGGTGTTTTTAGCATCAGGCTTATTTTTTATCTTTGCTTCTTTTTATCTGAATAATCGGGCAAAGCAAAAAACCGAACCGGTGTTGGATGAAAAAACCGGGGAATTAATTTCCGTTTCATTCGCCAGCGAACCGGTCAAGATCGATGAGAAATTCCTCATCGCGAAAAAAGCAACTGCCAAACCTAAAGAGAGTCCGACGAGAATAGTTATTCCTTCATTGAATATAAATTTACCGGTCAGGGATGCAAAAATTGTCAACGGCTACTGGGAGGTCTTTCCCGACAGCGCCGGCTTCGGCTTAGGATCAGCTTATCCGGAAGAAACAGGCAATACCGTCATTTTTGCCCATGCCAGGCAGGGATTATTTTTGCCGCTTAAGGATATAAAGCAAGGCGAGAGTGTTTTGGTTTTAACAAGTAATGCCTGGTATTCGTATACAGTTACGCAAGTGAAGGAAGTATTACCTACACAAACAGAAGTGATTGCTCCGACCGAAAATCCGCTATTGACTCTTTACACTTGCTCCGGCTATGCCGACAGCAAACGGCTCATCGTTACTGCCGTCAAAAATCCCCAATAAAAAAAGTCAAAGAGACTCTTCGTCATATTTCGATATTGTAAATATATATTGACACGACTCATTTTTGAGAATATTAATGTTATAGGTTTTTCTTATTACAGGACAATGATTCAAACTGCCCATTTGCCATCGAGCCTTAACCCCATCCTCACGCGGATGGTTTTTTATTGGCTCTTTTTGTAAAGCGTATAAAAATTACTCGGTACCTGCCCCGATTACGAGCAGGCTAAGGGGGTGAGACAGGATGAACAGGAAGATTTTAATAAGCGGGCTCTCCATCCTTTCCGCATTAGGCATTATGGCCGCCGCCACCTTTGCCTACTTTTCCGATACCGGCCAATCGACCGGAAATACTTTTTCCACCGGCATTCTTGATTTGGAATTAGCAGATGGTGATCAACAATTTACCACAGGAAATGTTACTGCCAGTTTCGGCGGCTCACTCAGTCCTGGTACATGCACAGGTAATAAGACTTTAACTTTGAGGAATAACGGTACTGTTGCCGGAGATCATGCGGAAATGACAGTTGCGAATACTGTGACTGATAATTTATTGGCTGCTACACCTGATATGGACTATTATCTTGCAATAAATAATTTAACTTACGACGGTGTATCAGTTGTCAGTCAAATGACTGATTCCAATACAAATGGATATCCTGATTTGGCTGATTGGGCAAGCGGAACAGGATTAGATGATCTATCCCTTACTTCTGTAGGAGGATTGGGTAAAGATTTAGTCTTGGATGTTTGTTTAGCCAGTGCAGCTCCAAATGAGATTCAAAGTGATAGTGTAGAATCAGTTTTTACAGTTACCTTGAATCAGGACGCGAGTCTATAAATTTGATTTTGGCGGCGGGCGGCAAAAAGCCCGCCGCCAACTGAAAATAAAGATGAAATATTTAACTTTAATTTTGAAAATAAGCCTTTATATACTCTTGGTTTTAACGGTTTTTATGCTGTTTTCATCCAAAACGTCACTTTTCGGAATGCGTTCGTTTGTGGTCGTCTCAGGCAGTATGGAACCGGCAATCCGTCTGGGAAGTATCGTTCTGACTGAATCTGAAACAAACTATAAGACTGGTGATATCGTTTCTTTCAATAATAATGCCGGACAAACCGTGACCCACCGTATTATGGAGATAAAAACTTCCCCGGGCGGGCAATCTTTTATTTTAAAAGGGGATGCTAATAATACAGCGGATGGAGAAGAAGTAAAAAAAAGGGAGGTGATAGGCGAAGTTTTTCTGACGATTCCATATCTCGGACGTGTGGTCGCCTTCTTAAGGACTTTGCCTGGATTCCTATTTTTGATAATAATTCCCTCTGTAATTTTTATCGGTTGGGAAATAATTAATATCAAAAGGGAAATGGAAAAGGAAATTGAAAAGAAGATCAGAAGAAAAATGGCTGATTTATGAGCAATAAAAACATGTTGCTGTTGTCTGTTTTACTGGTTGAACTGGTGCTTTTAACAATGCAAAAATCCCAGGCATTTTTTAGCGATTCAGCAGTTTCCTCATTAAATACATTTACAGCTGTATCAGAATTTAGCGGTTCATCAGGTGCAGGAGGGCCAAGTGGTGAGTCTGGTCCATTAGGTCCATCCGGCATAGCCAATCATCCGGTTATCAACGAGGTTTATTATGACGTAGATAGTCTTCATCAATTTATTGATGAAGACCATTCAGAGTGGGTGGAGATATATAACCCTTTAGCAACTGAAGTTGATTTGACGGGTTGGACAATAAAAGATTCCCAAAATTCGAGTGAGCCGTTAGGAGGGCTTTTACCGGCTGGTAATTTTTTACTGTTGATAGCCACTGATGCCGCTTCTTTTCAGACAAAATGGACAGTCCCTCCCGGAACAATTTTGATGGGAGCTTCAGGACCGATTGGCAATACGTTAGCCAATATGGGAGATAGTTTAATTTTGGAGAATAACGAATCAGAAGTTGACAGAATGAGTTGGGGTACAAACACTTCAGGATTTATTAGCGGTTGTACTGGTAATTGTCCAGATCCAGGGGATGGTCATTCGCTGGAAAGAGAGCCGGATGGTTTCGATAACGATGATGCCTATGATTTTAAAGACAGAAGTTCACCTTCTCCCGGAAGCTGAATATGCAAAAAAGTATAATCAGAATTTTTGTTTTGAGTTTTCTAGTAAGTTTATTACTCGGATTTAATTGGAGTTTGTTTTTCGGAAAAAGTACGGTTAGGGCTGTTGGGGATTTGGCGGTGGATTGGGGCGTAGTAGAGGGCAACCCGATTTTTACGGTTGATAATTTTACTCCGGGCTCTGAAGAGGTCAGAGAGGTTAAAATCATCAACAATGCGGTGTCGATCAGACCGGTTGGGGTCAGGGGCATCGTAACCGAAAATTTGGCAGGATTAGCGGAAAAACTGTGGCTAACTGTTTCAGTCGATGGTGCTGATATCTACAGCGGGAAGCTGGCTGATTTTTTTAATGAAAGTTCCGGTCCGGACGGGATTATGCTTTTTAACTTGAATGCCGGAGCTGAGAAAAGCCTTATCTTTAAAGTTCGCTTTGATCCGCAGGCGGGCAATGAATTTCAGGGAGTCCGGGTTGTTTTTGATTTGCATATCGGTATTGCCGTGACTATTCCGGAGAAGTGTTTAAGCACAGTTTTTGCCAATGACCCGATATTCGGAACTGACGGCAATGATAATCTTCGCGGTACCAACGGCAATGATCTCATTTACGGCTTTGAAGGAGATGATAGGATTGCCAGCAGTAACGGTAACGATTGCGTAATCGGGGGACCGGGTAATGATAAAATCAACAACAGCAACGGGAATGATTTTCTGTATGGAGAAGAGGGTAATGACATGCTGAACGGTTCAAATGGTATTGATCAATTGTTCGGCGGTAGCGGTAATGACACCCTGAAAGGCTCCAACGGCAACGACCAATTGTCCGGGGGCATGGGTGACGATATACTGGAGGGTTCCAATGGTATTGATTTCCTGTATGGTGACGGGGGAGATGACAGTCTTGACGGCTCCAACGGCAACGACAAGCTTATCGGAGGAGCGGGAATTGATAAATTATACGGCAGAAACGGTCAGGATGAATGCCAGGGTGAAATAGTCAATACTTGTGAACTATGACGCCAATATTTAAAATGAATGTTAATGTTATCGAAATTAAGGCATTTTTTTGCCCATTATTTTTTTCCTAACTATTCGAATAATTACCGGGCTAAAACTCTCCACCGTCCCAGCCTCCTAATCTATATATTATTTTTGCTGGTTATACAATCAGCCTATCTTCAGATAAGGAGCATGAACCCGAATATTTTGGGCTTTGCCACAGACATCACTCATGAAAAAATACTCTACCTGGTCAATTTGGAGAGGCAAAAAAGCGGTTTAGATCCTTTGTCTTATTCAATTGAGCTGGCCACGGCTGCCTCTCAAAAAGCCCAGGATATGTTTTTAAAAAATTATTGGGCGCATATATCACCGACCGGGGCCACACCTTGGGAATTTATTGTGCGCAACGGATACCAGTATATTTATGCCGGTGAGAATCTGGCTAAAAGTTTTAATACTTCAGAGGAAGTAGTGGCTGCCTGGATGAATTCACCGACCCACAGGGCTAATATCATGAAAGAGGAGTATACTGAAATCGGCATAGGCATAGCCAACGGCAGTCTTAACGGCGAGGAAACAACTTTGGTAGTTCAGGAATTCGGTTCCCGTGGAAGAACTCTGACGGCCACTGATACCCCCGACCGTACATTTACGGCCGAGGTCATACCGACAACCATGCCTGTGCCTGCCATAGCTTATAAGGAAGCCAAAACAGCAGTTAATGCAAATAAAAAACTTCCGAAAATGCTGTCAATTGTTATCGCCGAGTTTATGCTGGTTATACTGATGATAGACAGCCTTTTCATTTGGAGACATAAAACCATCCGTTTGGGAAGTCACAGTCTGGCTCATATATTATTTTTCCTGACGCTTCTGGGAGCAATGAGCGCCACCGGAATCGGAGCAATACTTTAAATTTATGCATAAACAGAAATTCATAATTCATAATTTATTATTAGTCATTATTCTTTCCAGCGGTTTGATCCTTTTTTATCTTAACGGCGGATTCCCCCGGAATCAGCTCAATATTTCCCTGATTATTTCAATTTTATACGTATTGTGGGGCATTATTTTTCATTCTCTGAAAGGTGATTTACATGTGAGAATTGTGATAGAATACGCTCTTGTAGCTATTCTGGCCGTCATTATCCTTCGCGGAGCCTTGTTGCGTTAAAGCAATTTTATGAAAGGAATAATTTTGGCAGGGGGTTTAGGAACCAGACTTTATCCTCTGACATACGCCACTAATAAACACCTTTTGCCCGTTTATAACAGTCCGATGATCTTTTATCCCATCCGGACGCTTGTTTCTGCCGGAATTAGGGAAATTCTGATAGTTATCAGCGGACCCTATGCCGGTCATTTTATCAGGGTTCTCAAAAACGGCAAGGAATTGGGGGTAAAGCATCTGGAATACGCTTATCAGGAGAAACCCGACGGAGGAATCGCTGATGCTCTTTCACAAGCTGAAGATTTTGCCGATAAGGGTCCGATTACCGTTATTTTAGGCGATAATACGACAGATGCCGATATCGCCCCTGAGGTTTCCAAATTCAAACAAGGAGCAACCATCTTTCTCAAAAGGATTAAAAACAAAGAACAAATCAGACGGTTCGGGGTGGCTGTCTTTGATGCCAAAAACCCTGAAATAATTACGGATATTGAGGAGAAACCAAAAACTGCGAAGAGCGAATTTGCCGCCACCGGACTTTATATATATGATAGTAAAGTATTCGCATACGTCAGAAGCTGCCGGCCTTCCGACCGCGGTGAAATTGAAATTACCGATGTGAATAATTTGTATATCAAAAACAAGACACTCAAGTGGGTTGAGCTGAAAGGTTTTTGGTCGGATGCCGGAACTTTTGAAACACTCTACCTGACAAATGTATATTGGGCAAATAAAGGAGGCATATGAAGATTAAACTCAAAACTCAAAATTTCCCGCATCAGCGGGATCCCGCAAGCGGCGGGACAAAATTAATTGAGGGGGTGATGATAAAGGAGCTGGTAAAAAATAAGGATGCGCGGGGATATTTTGAGGAGCTGATCCGGGTCACTGATGATTTTTTTAAAGAAGGGTTCGGCCAATTCTCCCACGCCTATATGTATTCCGGTGTTATCAAAGCCTGGCATTTACATAAGGAACAGATTGACTGGTGGTATATGGCCCGGGGCGATATAAAAGCAGTCCTTTTTGATGTAAGGGAAGATTCACCCACGCTAAAACTTCTGAATGAATTTTATTTGGGAGAGCATGGACAGAATATAATACTGAAAATTCCCGCCGGTGTAGCCCACGGTTTAAAAGTTCTGGGAAATGACGCCGAATTGTTTTATGTTACTTCAGGCATTTATAATCCGGCGGAGGAAGGACGCCTTCCGTATAATGACCCCGCCATAGGCTACGATTGGTTGAAAGGGCCGGAAATTAAATAATCCATATGAAATTGCTGGTTACCGGGGGTTCCGGTTTCATCGGAGCTAACTTCATTAAATATTGGCTGGAAAAGTATTCTGCGGATGATTTGGTCAATTTGGATGCTTTGACTTATGCCGGTAATCCGGATAATCTTAATGGATTTGAAAAAAATTCCCGTTACAGTTTTATCAAAGGCAATATCTGCGATCCGGCGGTTGTTTCCAAAGCGATAAAAGGAGCGGAAGTAGTTGTCCATTTTGCCGCTGAAACGCATGTAGACCGGTCCATTTTAAAGCCGTCGCTTTTTTTAAAAACAAATATCCTTGGCACACAAATACTACTTGAGGCTGCCGTTAAAAATAAGATCAGGCATTTTCACCATATTTCAACCGATGAGGTTTACGGTTCCCTCAATTTAAAATCAAAAGAAAAGTTTAACGAAAAAACCAGGTATAATCCCCGAAGCCCTTATGCTGCCAGTAAAGCTGCTGCCGACCATTTGGTTCTTGCCTATCATGAAACCTACGGTTTAGCGGCCACGATCACTAATTGTTCCAATAATTTCGGGCCGTATCAACATCCGGAGAAGCTCATTCCCTTGGCAATCACCAATCTGTTGCAAGGCAAAAAAGTACCTGTTTACGGAGACGGTCAAAATATCCGTGATTGGCTTTATGTTTCTGACCATTGCCGGGCAATTGATTCGGTTATAAAAAAAGGTAAATGCGGTGAAATATATTGCGTGGGAGGCCTAAAGCAGGATATCTCCAATTTGGAGGTAATCAGGAAAATCGTCAAGCTTCTAAATTGCCGTGAGAGCCAAATTGAGTTTGTGAAAGACCGTCCCGGACATGACCGCAAATATGCCATTGACTGGACAAAAATTAACCGAGAATTGGGGTGGCAGCCGGAGGAAGATTTTGAGGAAAGGCTTAAAGAAACGGCAGAATGGTATGTCAGGAATGAAGCCTGGTGGAGGAAACTTAAAGGAAAAAATTTCCAGGTCTTTTACCGCCGCAATTATAAAAAATTATGAAAATTCCGATACTGGCGACCGGATTGTCAGGTATGGTCG
>MFJU01000024.1 GCA_001779315.1 Candidatus Gottesmanbacteria bacterium RIFCSPLOWO2_01_FULL_42_22
CCCAGAGTAGTCAGCCAAAAATAATGGCTGTCAAAAAGTTCTCCGGTAAAAATTATGGCCGTATAAAGAATAAGGTTTTTTATCCACTGATTTGGCCTTAAGGCTCTGACGAGCGGTATTTGCAGGAAATTTCTCATGTTCTTATGGCTATTTTAGATAAGAAGCTTGAGAAGTTCAATCAGCAGAGGGGAAACCTTCCGCTTCCCCGGCGGCTTTGAATCCCAGCTCAATGGCATAGTTGGTACCCCTGTCCCAGGGATAGACCATATCTATATTGGCCAGAATGACCTTCCTTAAAGGGGTACGGAAGTCCGGTTTCAATTTGGCATAACCAGTAAAAAAGACAGGCTGGGCGAAAGGGCCGAGGAACAGTTCGCAGTTTATAGTTTGTAGTTTATCGTTAAAATTAGAATTGATTTTTTGAAGAAAGGGTTGATAGATTGCGAACAGTTCTTCTTTGGACATCTTTAAAAAAGGATGGCCGGGAGGCAGATAATTACCTACCCAGGTCAAATTCTTCCCCGCGTAATATTTTTTATCAACGAGATTGGTATGGGTAACTAAGGCGATAAATGGAAATTTGCGGTCGTTGATATTCAACCAATAATCTTTTTTCAATAATTTCTTTTCGGTGATCAAAAGAAGATTTAAAGCATGCAAATGGGGGATAGAGGCAATTCGCCGTTTATATGGATCGGGCAGTGACGGGTAAGTCTTGATAAAGGCAAAAGAGGGAGCGGTAAAGATTATCTTATCGAAAGATCTATCAAGATCACTGGTATAGGGAGTATTAAATTTAATTTCGCCTCCGTGAGCTTTTATTTCTTCAAGCATCCTTTCCAAAAGCTGATGGTAACCGCCTTCCAGATAACCGAGTTTGGGAGTCCTTTTTTTAATTCTGGCCCAGAACCAGGCCATATTTACCTGGTCAGCAAATTTACCGAATTTACCGATCAGAAGGGGCTGCCAGAGTATTTGAAAGGCTTTCTCCCCAAAATGCTTTTTAAGCCAGTTTGAGGCAGTTTCGTTTTCCATATTGAGAGCCAGGGAGGGGGGCAGTAATTTTAAATAAAGAAGCATGGCGCCGGTACGGAGGCGATCTTTTACAGACAAAGGAGAAAAAGTGATGACATCATTTGGGGAATTAAACGGGTAAATTTTATTTCCGTAAAAAATTGAAGTGACGGAAGGAGGGAAAAATAATTTTTGGCTAAGTTTAAGTTCTTTAATTAAATTGATGGCGAAAGAATCGTTGGTAAACCAATGATGGTAGTGTTTCTCGATAGTCCATTGCCACTCTTTATGTTTAAAACCGGATGCTAAACCTCCAACTGTAGCTTCTTTTTCAAAAATAGTGATTTGGTGTTTACGGCGTGACAGGACGTAAGCTGCCGACAGGCCGGTGAAGCCTGCTCCGACTATGGCGATCTTCATTTAATAAATTCTATGGTGGGGATATTGATAACTTGCGTATTGGTGGCCACCTCGGTAGCCGTCACTTTAATTTTGCCCGCATCCAGGGAAACGACCAGAAATTCAGCCTGTCCGATATCGTTTGTTTGTATGCTGTCTGCCGGTTCTATGAAAACAGACGGATTATCGGCAGTCAGTTTGACAGTCCGATTGGGTAAAATACTGCCGTCGACACCCCGGATATAAACGGAGACTTTGACTTTCGAACCGTTTCCATCTTGAGAATCGCTGATTTTAGCAACCTGGGGAAAGACAACCGCAAAAGATTTAAGAGGAGAAGGGGCGATATTTTTAGCTTTAAGAATACCTGAAAGCGGTCTATCGAGAGTAATTGAACCTACCGCCACAAAAAAGAGCAGAAAAAAAAGACTGCTCAAAGCCATAAAAGTCCTGTCTTTCATTGATTTTTTCCTATCCCCAAGCTTGATTGTCGTTGAAAGAAAAAGAAAAGTCAATAAAATTCACCATACCAGTGCAATTAGGGTTGACATTGATTTCTATTTCTGCCAAACTATATTTTGGCCCTTCGGGGACAGATGAAAAGACTTGGGAGTTTTTTCCTCTACAACCTCGTAAGTTTTGGGAAAGTCCTGATGTAAATCGGGACGAAAGGGTAAAGTATGCCGGTTCCGAGGAATCGCCATCAACCCTCCCAGTAATGGCTTTCGGGGAAAAATCTCAAGCCGCACTTCTTTCCCGAGGGGTTATTTTTTATAATCCTTTATAAAGCTATTTCAGAAGCAAATTTATCAGTTTTCCAACTTGGGGTTGACATTTATCCAAATATTTGATTTAATAAGGACTGGAAAAGACCAAAAAAGCGGTTCCTCTGATGATTTAATTTCCCGTAATTTTATGCCTTTGAAATCTAAGTCAACAAAATCAGCTGTCTCTGTCGAGGATTTGATCGGAGCTCCCAAGCAAAAGGAAGGGCCGGCAGCGGAAGTCAAACCTCCGGTTGTGCCCAAGCCGATGACGGGCAGTGAGAATATCAAACCTCCGATTAATAATTTTATTCCCGGAATAATTTCGCCACCTGTTTCCGGCCCGGTTAACTACTTAAACGGCACGGACCGCTATACCAATACTCCGACCCAAAAAGTATCGGGCTTTCTGGATATTATGATGGAAGGCCATGGCTTTTTAAGGCCGAAATTTTTGCCCTCTGAGAAAGACATTTATATTTCCCAATCCCAGATCAGAAAATTTCAACTCAGGGAAGGGGATGAGGTATCAGGTCAGGCCAGAATGCCGAAGGAAAACGAACGTTTCTTAGGTCTTCTCAAAGTAGAATTAGTGAACGGATTGGATGCCGAAAAGTCAGCCAAAAGACCGTATTTTGACAATTTAACCCCTATCTATCCGAAAAAGCAGGTCCGGCTGGAGACGGAAAAAACGCCTTTATCTACCAGGATTATTGATTTGTTTTCGCCGATTGGCTTCGGACAACGGGGGATGATTGTTTCTCCTCCTAAAGCGGGTAAAACGACCATCATTAAAGATATTGCCCACGGTATTGCCCAGAATCATCCTAAAGTCCATTTGATGGCAGTTCTGATCGGGGAGAGGCCGGAAGAAGTGACAGACATCAGCCGCTCGGTCAAAGGCGAAGTGATTGCCTCCAATTTTGACGAGGCACCGGAAGCCCAGACAAAAGTAGCCGAAGTTGCTTTGGATAGGGCAAAAAGACTGGTGGAGATGGGAGTCGAAGTTTTTATATTGTTGGACTCAATTACCAGGCTGGCCAGGGCATACAATTTAAGCGTTAATCCGTCAGGACGGACATTGTCCGGAGGTTTTGATCCGGCCGCCCTTTATCCGGCCAAAAAATTTCTCGGTGCAGCCAGAAGCTGTGAGGAAGGCGGCAGTCTGACCATCATCGGTACAGCTTTGGTCGAAACCGGCTCCAGGATGGACGATTTGATATACGAAGAGTTCAAGGGAACAGGCAATATGGAGCTTCATTTAACCCGGGCCCTTCAGGAACAGCGTGTTTTTCCGGCGATAGATATAGAAAAGTCAGGTACCCGGCATGAAGAATTGTTACTGCCTGCCGAAACACTCAAGAAAGTAGTCACCTTACGGCATATGCTGTCACTTCTCGGGGAGGGGACGGAGAAAACGGCCACACTGGTCGACAGGTTAACGAAATCTTCATCCAATCAGGAATTCCTGGACAATCTGCAACAAGGCTAAAAAGACTGCAGTAAAAATTTCGCATGAAGCCTGTTAATTTCTGGTTTGACTTTCTTTTTTCGCTTCAAAAGAGTAAGATAATAGAGTTTTTCCCAAGTGAAAATTTCTGAAAAAATCGAAAAACTCAAAGATGGAGCCGGAATCTTTCGTCAGGATGTCAGTGACTGGCTTAATTTCCTCTATATTTACACCCGCAAAAGACTGGTCATAGCCGCTTCCCATTTTGAAAAAAGCAAAGATTCTCTGGTAGATGTTCTTCTGGTAAAAAGAGGGCGCTACAGCAAGCATTTTTTAAATCTGTCATTTTTATTTCTGATTGCCGGAGCCATTATCGGCGGCCCTGTAATTGCTGAATATTATCCGACGATTGCTCCTGAGGAATCGCAACTGGAGGAAACCTCTGAGGATATTTTGTCATCCTATCAGCAGGGTGATTTGACGACTACTACGGTAGTTTCCGATAAACCCAGATTTGAAATTATCGATTATGAGGTAAACACCGGAGACACTTTAGGCTCCATTGCCGAAAAATTCGGTATTTCCGTTGATACCATCAAATGGGCCAATTCCCTAAAAACCGAAAAACTGATTTCCGGTCAATCCTTAAGGATTCCGCCGGTGACAGGGATGGTCCATAAAGTGGTTGCCGGGGATAATATTTATTCACTAGCTAAAAAATATAAAACCGATGCCCAGAAAATCGTCAACTTTCCCGCCAATGATTTTGCCGATCTGGATACTTTTGCTTTAAATATCGGCCAAACCCTGTTTGTCCCGGACGGGGTTAAACCGGAAGCTGCACCTATATACCGCTCAGCGCCCGTACCCCAGTTTATCGCCGGAGCCGGAGGCAAGTTTATATGGCCAACGCAAGGCTTAATTACCCAGTATCCAGTGTCCTACCATATGGCTTTGGATATTGCCAACAGAGCTGCTCCGCCGGTCGCCACAGGTGATAGCGGCACGGTGGCTTTTGCCGGATGCTTGAGATACGGCTACGGCTGTCATGTCATTATCAATCACGCTGACGGCTACCAGACGCTTTACGGCCATTTGTCGTCCTATAATGTCAATCCCGGGCAGGGTGTCGGACGGGGACAGGTTATCGGCAAAATGGGTTCAACCGGCAGATCTTCCGGCACCCATCTTCACTTTGAAGTCCGTAGAAACGGCGTCATCCTCAATCCGCTATCCTTCCTGCAGTAATTCTCAGTCAATTTATTGTGATAAAATAAGTAAGTTTGGAGGGGCCTGTAGCTTAGTCGGCAGAGCACCGCATTCGCATTGCGGAGATAGGAGTTCGATTCTCCTCAGGTCCACAGTTACGGCGGGCAGGTTGCGGAGATAGGAGTTCGATTCTCCTCAGGTCCACTCTTATTCTCGAGATTAGAGAGGCGGAAGAAGATTCTCTTGTTCTTCGTCAGATAGTTTTCTGGTAAAGCTCTGGCCGCCGGCCGTGATGCATCTTTCGGGGTAGCTTTCCAAAATCCTGCTGTCCGATAATTGGGTACATTCCTCAAAATTAGACGCTTTAGGCGTTTTTGCGGTCAATTTCACTATCAGGAAGACGACAACCGAAATCAGAAGGACAAGCCAAAGCAGGGAAAGGATGAGCCCCTTGGTATTTTCCCTTAAAATTTCTTTAACCGCATCAAATTTTTTAGACATACAATCATTTTATCAGTTCTTAAAAAATTATTCATCAGCACTCCAGCTGGATGATATCCAGCTTCTAGCATCAATGTTTCTCTTTTTGTCATCCTCTCCCTTTGGATGATGCGGTCATTTCTGGCTTTCCTTGCGGATACCCATAATGTCCAATCCTTCGACTATGCTCAGGACTGATGCATCTCCCGTGGGGGAGGACTGAGAAATTTTTTGATAGGAAATGATATATTTTATAAATTTCAGTAGTATGATAGATTGTGTTTTGTAATGCCAAAATCAATAAATAAAAAGACAAACGGGAATGTTTTCAAAACAACAGTTCGCGGTGTAGTTCAGGAGGAATTGAAGAAGACTGAGCAACGTTTGGAGAAACGTCTGACGCGTAACCTAAGTGAGATAATCGATGAAAAGTTTGAAGAAAATTATACCAAATATAGAGATGATGTTGTAACAAAAATGGATAAGGCTATTGGTGAAATGAAGAAATATAATGAAGAACTGGCAGTTCATTCAGGTCAACATGTAGAGATTAATGATAGATTAGATAACCTCGAAGCCATTCATCCTGACGGTAAGCATATCTGAATTTCACGATATCCTCCTTTTCTTGATAAATCAAATATAGATTTTCCCCAAAAAAATAGACCTAAGTAAGAAGATTTGCGGGAAGATGCGGTCATTTCTGGCTATCCTTGCGGATATCCTTGATGTCTACATTCTCCTGTGGAACGTTAAGGCTTATAGCCTTTTACGTTCCCTTGGGGGAGGGTTGAGAGGAGTATTCTATTCCGATGTGTTAAGCTATGACGTACAAGTGTGGGTTGTATAAACTGCTCAGCCGAAATTGTATCTTCCGATTGGTTGAATCCCATGATAAAATATAACCTATATGGACACTAAAATGCTGACGTTTCGAACCATCATTAAAAAGGACGGCCGGTACTATCACGGGTTCGTCCCTTCTCTTCCCGGTTGTCACACCCAAGGGAAAACCATTGAAGAAGCCAGGGAGAATCTGAGGGATGCAATTGAGGGATATCTATTATCCCTGAAAAAACATGGTGAACCGATTCCGCAGGATGAAGGCTTCGAAACAACAGAAATCATCGATCTGAACAAGCTTTTTGAAGGCTCATCATATGCCTAAGCTTCCTGTCGTATCTGCCCGTAAGCTGATAAAGGTACTCAGAAAAAAAGGATTCGAACTTGACCACTCAACTGGCAGCCACCACATTTTTCGCCACCCATTAACAAAACTCCGGGCATCTGTCCCTATTCATCATGGTAAAGACCTCGGACGCGGATTAACTTTAGCTATTCTCAAGGATGCCAAAATCACTCCTAAAGAATTTGTCACGCTATTGTAATCTTCCAACTGCCTCAATACTTAAGAGTTGAAATTGAAATACTTAAGAAAAGGAGGGGGATCGACTGGAAATAATTTCCCAAAAAAAAGACCTAAGTAAGAAGATTTGCGGATAAAACCGAATGCAATAAAAAGATTGCAAATCTTGTCGTCCCGACATAAGTCGCGGACTATCTTACTTAGGTCCATCCTCCTGATCCATCAGAAGCTGTGCCTCTTTTAGAAGCGCAACTCCCTTGGGGGAGGGTTGAGAGGAGGATCCCCAAAAAACAGGGATCCTCTTCTCCTGATATGGCGAGGTTCGGGTCTCCTTCCTCGATCCTCAGAAAAATTATTGAGCGGTTGCTACCTGCAAAATCGTGGTAGGATTGACTTTTTCAGGAAGCTCCAGCTGGCCAAGCTCAAAGAGCTCATCCACGAAGACTTTAGCTTCCTCGAAGCTATTGAAATACCCTTCCTCGAGCAACCACGTTGTCCAGTCAGATCGGTTGTGTCCCACCCGTAATGTCGCCACGCCATTTGGCGTATCACGATAGGATGGCCACAACGAGCAGGAGCTATACTTGTGGATGTTTGGATCGTTAGCAGGGAACAAATCCCTTATGCGCCTACCATCGGCTGCATAAATGATATAATCCCCTTCTTGCTTACCTGCAGGATCATCGATTGCCAGATAGTACCAAACCGATCCATCGTCCCCAGCGATTGTGTTAGAATCCCAACGCTCTTTCGTCAGGTCATTGACCACATAGAATTCACCGAGTTGGGTCCAGTAGTGAGCGATGGGATGCAAGCTAATCTCCCAGTTTTCGATGCAAAAAACACAAGGTTCATCGCTAACCCAGGAGATTGCCATACTTTGGCCGGCGGATTCTCGAATAGGCGAAAGGCCTTCGCAGGTCGGGCAGACCGGTCGAGGTCGAAACACACACTTCCCTTTGTTTTCGCTGGTGGTTCCATCTTTTCCAACGAAACGGAGCCAGTACCATACATCTTTGCTCCCGGGGAAGCGGAATTCCGCCTTATTGCCACGACCTTTATCCAGAGGTTCATCATGTTGATCGTATAGAGCTTGAACAAACCAGTCTACGGCGTTTTTACCTTGTCCGGTTCCATAGACCTCGCCGGTATCAACGTCGTAGTAGCCCTCTACGCCGAGACAGGCGACGCCTGGTCCTTCTTCAGGTGGTTCACCGCACGGTCCGAAGGTGCCAAGTGGGATGATCTGTCCGTTCCACTCGAGAGTAGCTTCGTGCAGGCTGACATCCGTGTATTCGTACGAAA
>MFJU01000025.1 GCA_001779315.1 Candidatus Gottesmanbacteria bacterium RIFCSPLOWO2_01_FULL_42_22
CCACTCAAATTCTTAAACAATATCCGATTAAAGACAAAAAAAAATTAAAAATAGTTTTTCATCAAAAAAATTCCGGCAAGGGAGAAGCAGTCAAAACCGGTTTCAAGACAGCCGGCGGAGACTATCTTCTGGTCCAGGATGCTGATTTGGAGTACAATCCGGATGAAATAAATAAACTGTTAAAGCCGCTGATGAAGAAAAAAAATAATTCTTTTACGGCAGTTTACGGATCAAGATTTAAAGAGGTCGGAGCAGTTATTCCCAAAACATATTTATTCGGAAATAAGCTGCTGACATATTTAACTAATATAATGTACAGGGTACGCTTGACTGATATGGAGACCGGTTATAAACTTTTGCCGGCCATGGTGGTAAAGAAATTATCGCTGAAAGCTTCTCATTTTGATTTTGAACCGGAGATAACCGCTAAATTGATCCGCCGTCAGGTAAAAATAATTGAAGTGCCGATAAGATACCAGGGCAGAAACCGTCTGGCCGGAAAAAAGCTGACGGTCACCGATGCTTTTGAGGCCATCAAAGCTATTTTTTATTACCGTTTTTTCGATTAATTTATGCTGGATGTCAAAAGGCTGTACGATACCCGCTTCACCTCATTTGAAAGAATCAGGAAAAATAAGCTGTGGAAAATTCTTTGCCAGGATTTCCTGCAGCATTACGTAAATAAGAGCGATGTTGTTTTGGATATCGGAGCCGGCCACTGCGAATTTATCAATAATATCCAAAGCAGCAGGAAAATTGCCTTGGATGTTAACCGCGATTTGGCAAAAATAGCCGCCCCCGATGTCGAAATCAAATTGGCTCCTGTCAAGAATTTGAAGAAGCTTTTTCCAGCAGACAGTCTTAACGTTATCTTCATGAGCAATTTTCTGGAACATTTGGATTCAAAGGAAGATGTCTTCAGGTTATTGCATGAGGCCTATCAGGTTTTAAAAAAAGGCGGGAGGCTCCTGATCATGCAGCCGGACATCAATCTCATCGGAGGAGAATACTGGGATTTTTTTGACCATAAAGTACCGTTGACTTTTCTGTCGCTGTCGGAAGTGCTGCATTCATTAGGTTATAAAATCAGCGATTACCGCTATCCTTTTTTGCCTTATACCACCAAAGCCAAATATCTGCCTCTTTGGCCGCCGCTTTTGACCTTCTATCTGAAACTTAAGTTCCTGCAGAAAATCTTCGGCAAGCAATTCTTCCTCTGCGCCGAAAAATAGGGGTAGGTTAGCGAAGATAAACTTCCATGGCGCCGAAGGTGCCCAGATGTTCGGAAGTTGAAATGACTTGCCGGCGGTAGGCTTCGTAACCGGCCGGATTTTCTCCGACAAGTTCCGGGGTTAAAATAATCAATTCCCGGTCTGTCTCTTTGTTTGGATCGGGAGTGTAGTATTCGGACAGATACTGGTCCATATAACTTCTGACCGGTTCGCGGCCGGCTCGGGTAAAGAGATAGCGGTAACCGCCGGAATACCAGCAGGTCTGAAACGATTCCAGACTGAACGATAAAGTGTCTATGGCTGCCAGGGCTGTTTTGACTGCCTTTTTTTTTGCGTTTAAACCGTAGGGATTTTCCGCTGTCATAAGGGGTTGAATATTAATGTATGCGAAAAATATCAAAGAGAGCCAAAGTAGATATTTAGGCAACTTTATTAAAGTCTGCGACAGACTGATGAAGAAAAAAACAAAAACCGGCAACAGATAATATTCAGCCATTTCACCCTGAAAGAGATAAGTATAGAGGCTGATGGCGGTAAAATGCACCAGCATAAAAAGAGCTGATAAAAAGAGCAGTCTTTGGCCGTCGTCTTTTTTCTTCATTAACCGTAGTGAGCGGTACAGAAAATAAATTAAGAAAAGACTTATGCTAAAAATAAAATAATCCGGCAGGGATTGACGCTTAAATCCAAGATACTGCGGACAATTGGCATACTCAATTGCCAGATTGTTGCTGGCCGAGGGATAAAGGGTACGGGCTAATGTTGCCGGAATCAGCTGATGGGCTAAATAAATAGATCTGTCATCAGTCAGGGGTTTATTTTCGGCAATTCTGACATGATTGCCCCGCCGGAAATAATTTAAGAGGTAACGGGAATTGAGAAAATTATGCCTTAAATCAAAAATCAGCAGGCCGCTGTTGGCAATAATAAAGAGAAAAAGGGAAATGAGCAGCAGTTTTTTATGCGGTTTTATCTGATAAGTTACGAATACTAAGAAAGAAAAGGGTATAAAGGTAAACAAACCCACTTCCAGCTGGGTCATCAGAATCAGAGATAAGGCTAACGGAAATAAATAATTTACCGAACCTTTTATCAGCCTTAACAGGGAGTAAATAAAAACCAGTATAATTGCTGATTCAAAACTTAATTGCCAGCCCCGACGCTCGTAAATAACATTCAGGAATGAGACGCTATAGAGAAAAGAAGCAATCAAACCGGTCTTAGGACTTATTTTCGAGGCTATTTTATAAAGCAAGAGTATGGAAAAGATGCTGGCAGCCACTGACAGATAACCGATTGACAAAGGATGGGGAGAGAAGAAACGATAAATAGGAGCAGTCAGATAATAAAATAAAGGCCCAAGCCTAAAGCCGATGGATGACGGATGACCGGCAGCGGGGAAATGTTTAAGATTGGCCAGGGAAGAGGTGATATAGGCGGCTTTTTCCTCGTCAATGGCATAGTAAAATAGTTCTTCAAACCGCCAAAGCCTTAAAAAAAGTCCCAAGGCAATTATAAGTGTTATGATAAAAAGAAGTTTAGGCCTGAATCTCATATTGATTTTTCCGTGAACAGATTCAATTATAAAATATTGCCCCTGATCATTCTTCTTTTAGTTTTTTTTGCCTCTTATTCAGCGATTGCAATTGTCAATCACCAGCGTTTTCTGACATTCGGGCTTGATTTGGGATATTTTGATGAAACCGTCTGGAAAATCTCCCAAAATAAATTTCCTTATTCAGGTGTAGGCTGCATTTGGCTTCTGGAAGACCATTTCCAGCCGCTTCTTTATCTGATCGCGCCTCTCTATCATCTTTATAACAGCGCCGGTGTACTTCTGATCATCCAGGCGTTTATGATGACACTGACCGGTTTGCCTCTTTATTTCATTTCCAGAAAAATGAGCGGAAGCGTCTTTTTCTCCTTAAGTATCGTCTTTGCCTACCTGATTTTTATCGGCACCCAATTTTCCATCCTTAACGAATTCCACCAGATTACTTTAGCGCCATTTTTTATTGCCCTTTTTTACTGGGGGATAGAAAGCCGAAAAAAGTTAGCGCTTTTCAGCGGATTGATCCCGCTGTTTTTTATTAAGGAAGATTTGGCCCTGACTATTGCCGCCATGGGCTTGGGTTTATTTTTCAGAAAAAAAATCCGTGTCTTCGGCAGCGGGCTTTTTGTCCTGGGGACGGCTTTCTTTTTTCTATTAATTTACTTAATTTTGCCCTCAATCTCCTTTAAAGGGATTTATTCGCATTTTGATTTCGGTACAATCGGACAAACGCCTCCCGAGATCATCGTTAATCTGGTCACTCACCCCTGGCAAATATTGCAGATATTTATTGATTCTCCGCTCAAATTGCGGACTGTTTTTATTTCAGTCTTTACTTTTGCCTTTCTGCCGTTTTTGGCGCCTGTTTATCTTTTAATACCCCTGATGGCTGATTTTGCCATGAGGTTTATCTATTACGGCCCGCAAACAACCAAATGGGTACTGGTTAATCACCACGCTTCCGTCTCTGCTGTCTTTCTGGCATTGTCTTCTGTTGCCGGAGCTGTTCGTTTACGTACGATGCTAGGAAAATCTGCCAATTTATATATTGCTTTGGCTTCAGCATTAATTTTCACTTCTTTGACGGCAGACTTCATTCTCCGCGCGCCTCTGCATTCTCTGGTCAAACCCCAATTTTACCAGCAGGAAAAGTGGATAGCGGATAACCGGAAAATTATCAGTAAAGTGCCTCCTCAAGCCTCTGTGGCAGCTCAGAACAATCTCCTGCCGCATCTGACTCACCGGGACAGGGTTTACCGTTTGCCCTATGGTTTAAACAGCGAATACATCGTCATGGATCTTAATGACGGCCCTAATAAATATGCTCCTCTTACCTTTGCCCAAATGCAAATACTTTTTAAGGAGCTGACGGGAAATGGCAGATATTCTGTGGCAGAACGGGCAGGGGAGAGTTACCTCTTAAAAAGAAATTATAAAACTGATATTGCAACCGGTATATATTACGGTAACAGGAATTACTGTTACTATTCCTGGGAAGAGTTCTGATTTTTATTTTTATATAACCTATAGTAAAATAGAAGGATGATTTCAGTCATTATCCCAATCTACAACGGGGAATCAACCATTGAGGATTGTCTGGCATCACTTTGCCGGCAAACTTTTATGCCTTTGGAAATTATCGCGGTTGACGACGGTTCCACAGACGAAACAGGTAAAGTTATTAAAGAGTTTATCCGCAGCCATGTGAATTGTCGTGTCAGTTTGTTTCGTATAGTCCATACCGGGCCCGGTTTAGCCAGGAATTTTGGGGCTAAATATGCCCGCGGCCGGATTCTGGTTTTTGCCGACAGCGATATGACTTTTGATCCTGATTTTTTGCATAAACTGACAAGGCCTATCTTTAAAGGAAAAACCAAAGGCACCTTCAGCCAGGAAGAAGAAGTGGCTAACTGGCAAAAACCTCTGGCTAGATGCTGGAATTATTTCAACGGTTTAAAAGGTAAAAGCCGAATTTCAAAACATTTTGAGCATACTTCGCCGGTTTTCCGGGCAATATTGAAAAGTGAATTCAGAAAGATAGGCGGTTTTGACCCGATCGGTTACACGGATGACTGGACATTATCCAGAAAATTAGGTTTTGAGGCTTCCAAAGCCGACGGAGCCAAATATTACCATATTAATCCGGAAACATTGCCGGAAGTTTTCCGCCAGGCCAGATGGATCGGCAAAAATGAGTTTATTTCAGGAACGGTTGGGCGGCGTATCTTTAATCTTTTCAGGTACAGCCCATTTTACCAGCTGCCCAGAGCTGTTTATCTTTACTTAAAGTTCAGGCAATGGCAAATTTTGCCTTTGGCAATTGTCTATTCATTGGCTGTCACTTTTTCCGTCATGGCAGCCTTTTTTTCAGAACAGAAATATAAATGAAAATATTCTTAATTCTTATAATCGGCTTAGTTTTAAGGCTGATAACTCTGAACCAGAGTTTTTGGCTGGATGAGGCAGCCCAAGTGATTGAATCATCAAGACCCTTTTTCCAGCAATTCGATTTAACGGCTGATTTCCATCCGCCCCTCTACCATCTGTTTCTCCATTTTTGGCTGAAAATGGGCAGGAGTGAAATTTGGGTCAGGCTCCTGTCGGTAATATTAGGTTTTAGCTGTTTGTGGTATGTTTATAAATTAGCGAAGTTAAAATTTAAAGAAGGTCCATCTTTGGCTGCGGCCCTGCTTCTGGCTGTTTCCGCTTATCATGTTTATTACTCCCAGGAAACCCGTCCTTATATATTATTCTCCCTATTATCTTTGGTTTCGACTTATTATCTGTTGAAAAAAAAATATGCCGTGTTTACTGCCGTCTTGATAGCCTCCTGGTATTCATCCTACTTTACTCCTTTACTTCTTTTCGGCCAGGGATTGGCGGTCTTTTTTCAGGAAAAAAAAGAGTTAAGGTTATTTATCAGATCAGCGCTAATATCACTTTTCTTTTTTCTGCCCTGGCTGCCGGAACTTAAAAAGCAGTTGGCTGTCGGCTTTTCAGGCAGTTTTGAGGGGTGGCAGGAAATAGTTTCTTTCGGTCTGTTGAGAAATTTAGGTTTAACCTTTGCCCGTTTTTCTTTAGGCAGAGTCAGTTTGGATAATAATTATCTTTATTTTCTGCTGATTGTTCCCCTGCTGGCAGCATCATTCTGGTCTGGCTGGGTGGCGATAAAGAAAAGACGGAATCTGGAATTCAGTCTTTTATTTTGGGGGCCGTTTTTGCTGTCTTTGGTTCTGTCTTATTTTTTGCCGGTGGTTGCCCCGCAAAGACTGCTCTTTTTACTGCCGTTTCTTTATCTGTCAATCGTTTCCGAGCTTAATCTAAAACCCCTGTTTTATGCTATCCTTTTAGTCTCATTGGCCAGTTTAGGGGCCTATTATTATTTTCCCCGTTTCCAGAGGGAAAACTGGCGGGAAGCAGTGGCTTTTATCGAGAATGACAAAGGCGGAAATAAATTAGCCGTTTTTGCTTTTCCTGAACCTTTTGCCCCTTACCAATGGTACTTTCGTAAAGTGCCCGGAATAGGAGCAGCCGGGAATTTCCGGGTGACTGAAAAGGATATTGCCAGTCTTTTAATGAATTTAAACGGAAAAAATAAGATATATTATTTCGATTATTTAGCCGAATTGACCGATCCCGGAAAAAGACTTCTTGGGACTTTGCGGAAAAGCAATTTTCGGGAAAGAGACATTAAAAATTTTGAGGGCGTAGGTTTTATCCGGCTTTATGAAAATTAATATAAAAGATAATTTCAAAGGGCTTTTTTTCTTCCGGGGCTGGCATCCGGAAGTGGCCTTGCGCTATTTACCGATAGTCTCAAAGATCCTGAAAATGGGCAGGAATATTTCAGTCCTGGATGTAGGCTCCGGAGGTTTGGGAATCGCTCCATATCTAAGACGTCCGGTCACGGGACTCGATTTAAAATTCAAACCCCCCTATCACGAACGTTTAATGAAAATTAAGGCTTCAGTCCTGAAACTGCCTTTTGCCGACAGCACTTTTGATGCAGTCGTTTCCGTCGATATGCTGGAGCACCTGGAACAAAAAGACAGAAGCCGGGCTATCAGCGAAATGCTCAGGGTTTGCAAAAAGACGCTTTTTCTGGCTGTGCCATGCGGCAGGTTGTCATGGGAACAGGATGTCAGATTAAGCGGATTTTATAAAAAAAAATACGGCAAAGCCTATCATTTTTTTGAGGAGCAGATCGGTTTTGGCTTGCCTGAATGGCAAGATCTGGAAAACCAGATCCATATTTCAGCCCGCGCTTTAAATAAAAAAATCAGATTGGAAAGCCAGGATAATGAAAATCTGCGTTTAAGGGAATTTCTGATGAAGGGCTGGATGACGAAAAATACGCTGGTCGATATTTTTTTCCGGAAAGTGCTTCTTTTGGCGTTACCTATAATGAATAAGATGAAAGGTAAACCCGGTTACCGCAGAATTTTTACTGCTCATATAATATGAAAATTGTCATTGATATATCACAAATAGCTTATCAGGGTAGCGGAGTAGCCAACTATACAGCGGAATTGACTGCCAATCTGCTTTCCCTGGATAAAAAAAACAGCTACTGTTTATTCGGCTACGGCTTAAGATCACTGGAGACACTTCGGGCTTTCTGCCGGAATTTGCCGAAACATCCCCGTTTGGAAAAAATGCTCTTCCCCTTTCCCCAGTCATTGGTTTCTTTCTGGGGAAATACGCTTCACAAAATCAATCTGGAGAACCTTTTAGGGAATTTTGACCTCTATCATTCATCCGATTGGATCCAGTTTCCCTCACAAGCCATCAAAGTAACTACCATTCATGATCTGGTGGTTTACCGTTATCCTGAAACATCAGCAGCCTCAATCATCCGCCAGCAAAAAAAACGGCTGGAACACGTAAAAAGGGAAGCTGATTTAATCCTGGCCGATTCGCAAAGCACAAAACGCGATGTCGAAAATATATTGGGCTTGCCGAAGGAAAAAATAGTTATCGTCTACCCGGGGATTAAATCCGAATTCAGCCAAAAAACGGATAATCAGGTAAAGCAGATACGGGATAAGTACGGCATAACCAGGAAGTATTTTATAACCGTGGGGACTCTGGAACCCAGGAAAAATCTGAAAACAACCCTGGCCGCTTTCAGTTTATTCCGCCTCAAACATTGGCAAAAAGAGAATAGGGCAGATTTAGTGGTAATCGGCAAAAAAGGCTGGTCGGCTGATGCGGCGGCAGGTGAAGATGTTAAAGTTTTGGGGTTGATTTCTGATAAAGACCTGGCTGTTCTCTATTCGGGAGCAAAGGGTCTGATTTTCCCCTCACTTTATGAAGGTTTCGGCCTGACAGTCGCCGAAGCGATGGCATCGGGCTGTCCGGTAATCACCAGTTCCCGCGGCAGCTTAAAGGAAGTCGGAGGCGAAGCCGTTCTTTACGCTGATCCTGAAAATCCAAAGAATATCTCTGAAAAAATTTACCGCCTGTTAAGCGAAGATAAACTCAGAAATAAATTAACGGAAAAAGGATTGCGGCAAGCTGAAAAATTCAGCTGGCGCAAAACTGCAGCAGAAATCCTTTTGAATTACGAAGAATTATATCGGAAGCGCCATAAATTATGATAATCGGAATAGATGCCAATGAAGCCAATAGTTCAAACAGGGTCGGTATCGGCCGTTTTGCCCTGGAATTGTTGCGCCAGTTTTATTTGTTAAGAAAGGAGAAGAGTTTTAGGAATATCAAGTTTTATCTCTATCTTAAAGAACAACCGGGGTCTGATCTGCCTGAAGCGTCAAACGGCTGGCAATATCTTGTTTTCGGACCGAAATTATTCTGGACACAGCTTGCTTTACCATGGCAACTTTACAGCCAAAAGGTCCCTTTGGATGTTTTTTTCTCAACTTCACACTACGGTCCCAGATTTTCACCTGTGGCAACAGTTGTCTCAGTAATGGATCTGTCATTCTTATATTTTCCGGAAACTTTTCTGAAAAGGGATTTGTGGCAGTTGAAAAATTGGACAAATTATTCCGTAAAAAAAGCGGCAAAAGTCATCACCATAAGCCAAGCTTCAAAAGCGGATATAATGAAAGCATACGGCATCAGGAACGAAAAAATCGAAGTTATCTATCCCGGCATCGATGCGGATTTGTTTAATGACAGGCAGGAAACCGCTGAAAAAACCAGGTTGCGGCTAAAATACGGTCTCGATTCTGATTACCTGTTATATATAGGTACTCTCCAACCCAGAAAAAATCTGAAGAAGCTGTTTAAAGCTTTGGAATTGACAGTCAAAACAAAAAAGGATCTGAAACTTGTCATTACCGGCAAGAAAGGCTGGCTCTATCAGGATTTATTTGAAAAGAGAGAGGCGAAAAAATTGAAAGGCAAGTTAATATTTACCGGATTCGTACCCGACAGCGATTTACCCTCCCTGTACAGGCAGGCTAAAGCTCTGGTTTTACCGTCATTATATGAAGGTTTCGGCATCCCGGCAGTTGAGGCGATGGCCTGTGGTATTCCGGTGGCTGTCTCTGATATATCTTCTTTGCCGGAAATAGTCGGGGGAGCGGCGCTTTTGTTTGATCCTTATGATGCAGCCCAAATCTCCCAGGCCATAAACTCAGCCTGCTATAATGAAAAGGTAAGGCAAAGGCTGATTGCCTCGGGTAAAAAAAGAGCGGCTTTCTTTTCCTGGCAGAAGAGCGGCTGGAGGCTTTTAGATACATTAATAAAGACAGCTTATGCTTAAAGATAAAATGGGCAGGCAATTAACGAAGGAAGAGTTTTACAAGAAAGCCCGGAACAGACTTTTTAATATTTTTTTGGATTTTGAACTGATGCTCTTAAGATGGGCAGGTTGTCTGCCGTCCCATCTTTTAAGGAAATTCTTTTACCGGCTTTCAGGCATGTCCATCGGCTCAGGATCTGCTCTTCACATGTGGTGCAATTTTTATTATCCTGCCGGCATTAAAATAGGCGAGGATACTATCATCGGCGACCGTGTTTTTCTCGACGGGAGAGCCCCGCTGACTATCGGCAATCACGTGGATATTGCTTCCCAGGTTTTGATTTATAATTCCGAACATGATGTCAACAGCCAAGATTTTCAGGCAACTTACGGTACGGTCAAAATTGAGGATTATGTTTTTATCGGCCCACGGGCAATTATTCTGCCGGGAGTCTCAATCGGCAGAGGGGCCGTAGTCGCTGCCGGTGCGGTGGTGACCCGGGACGTACCCGCTTTTGCGGTGGTTGCAGGCGTACCCGCTGATAAAATCTCAGAAAGAAAAAATAAAAATCCCCATTACCGTCTCGGCCGTGCCAGGCTTTTTCAGTAAGTAAAAAATATATGCCTATCACCCTTTCGGCGGTCATCGTCAATTACAATACTTCTGCTCTTCTTATAGAAACTCTGACCTTTCTTAAAAAAGCCTTAGCTGATAAGTCTTTTGCCGGGAGCGAAATTATCGTAGTGGATAACGGCTCAAGCGATAATTCCGTAATCGAAATAAAAAGGAATTTTGTGGAAGTAAAATTGATCAGGAATAAAGTCAACCGCGGCTTTGCCGCAGGCAACAATCAGGGCATCAAAACGTCACGCGGACGCTTTATTTTACTTTTAAACAGTGATACCAGGCCGACGCAGGATTTTTTGAAAGGGCTCCTAACGGAGCTGGAAAATGATCCCGATACGGGAGTAGCCGGACCCAGATTATTGAATATTGACGGCAGCCTCCAGCCATCGGCCGGATTTTTACCCTCCCCTTTAAAAGTTTTTTCCTGGCTGTTTTTCCTGGATGACCTTCCATTTCTCTGGCCGGTTTTAAAACCTTACCATTTAAACGACCCCGCATTCTACAAAAGGAGAAGGAAAGTCGGTTGGCTTAGCGGAGCCTGTCTCCTGGTTAAAAAGGAAGCGATAGAAAAGGGAGGATATCTCGATGAGCAGATTTTCATGTACGGAGAAGAAGTCGAGTGGTGCCTGAGGATAAAAAGGGCCGGCTTCCAGATTGTCTTTTGTCCGGAATCAGTCGTCTTCCATCATAAAGGCAGTTCGGGGGCGGGGAAGAACAGCGGCATAATTGAGGAGTTTAAATCCGTAATCTATCTGTACCGTAAATATTATCCCGGATTCCTTCCGGTTTTGAAGCTGATGTTGAAGAGCGGGGCTTTGTTGAGGCTCCTTCTTTTTGGTATAATCACTCGTGACGCGGCCAGATACAAACTTTATGTACAAGCTTACCGGTTGGCTGGATGAGCACCTCTTGCCAATCTATACTCAGTTTCTGTTAATTTTTATCCCGCTTTATCCTAAATTACCGCTCTTTGATGTTTTGCCGGGCTATATTGTTCGGGTACGGCTGGAGGATTTTTTAATTGCCGGAGCGGTTTTAATCTGGCTATTTCAGCTTCTGCGGGGACGGGTAAAACTTTCCGCTAATCCGCTGGTCAAATGGATGGCTGTTTATCTTCTGGCCGGTATCATGTCGGTAATTTCCGCTTTATTTATCGCTAAAAGCGTGCCTCTGGAAAATATCCATATTGCTAAAGTTTTGTTTCATTTCGGCAGAAGGATAGAGTATTTTTCCCTGTTTTTCATTTTTTTTTCTTCAGTCAAAAGCATGCGGGAAGTACTGCGCTATTTTTATATATTGGCAGCCGTTGTTTTGGCTGTTGCCCTTTACGGCTTCGGACAAAAATATCTCTACTGGCCGGCGTTTTCCACCATGAACAGGGAGTTTGCCAAAGGCTGGATGCTATATCTGACCGAACATGCCAGAGTACTATCTACCTTCGGCGGCCATTATGACCTGGCAGCTTTTGTCATGATGGCCCTGGTCCTTCTCTGGAGTCTGTTTTTTTCCGTAAAAAAACTGTTTTTCAAAGTGGCGGTTTTTCTGATTCTGTCTGCGGCATTCTGGACTTTAATACTGACAGCTTCCAGAACTTCCTTTTTGGCATATTTAGCAGGACTTTTTTTAATGTTTGCCTTTTGGTCTTTCAGGAAGGGGATTACTTGGTCGTTAAAACGCTACATGGCCGTGACAGTGCTGTCGATTGTTGTCATGCTTTCTTTCGGCGACCTGTCCGAGCGGTTTACCAAATTTCTCAAACTTGATCAACGCCTTTCGGGAATTAAATCGCTCTTGATGTTGCCGATCGGCAAACCGCCTTCTGACAAGGCCTATTTTTTGGAAAACCGGGAGTCGGTTTTAAACAGAATCACCTCCAAAAGCGACCAACCCCCCTCCCTGGGTCGGCCCAGTGATGTAACCGAGGATATTCCCATATCTGTTAAAGGGAAAGATGGCAGATATACCCAAGTACCAAGGACATACTCCAAAACAGCTTTTGTCTATGATTTGTCAACCGCCATCCGTATTGATGCCCTGTGGCCGCGGGCCATCGCCGGTTTTAAAAAGAACCTCTTGTTCGGCAGCGGCTATTCCACTTTAAATAAAATCCAGATCAATGAGTTTACCGAGGCAGAATCAACGGACAATGATTACCTCAGGGCACTCGGGGAGACCGGCCTTTTCGGTTTTATAACTTTTTACGGGATGCTGTTATTTATGCTGTATTATGTTTGGCGCCATTTGGTTGTTATCCGTGAACCGCTTTTTTTTGCCGTCTCAGCAGGCTTTGTAGGTTTAATCTTCGGTCTGATGGTTAACGCGGTTTACATTGATGTTTTTGAGTCATCGAAAGTCGCCCAATCTTTTTGGGCATTAAGCGGTCTTGTCTTGGCAGGTGTCAGCCTTGCTAAGGGGAAAAATAGACACCTGCCGTGGCCTTCTATTCCTGATACCAGAATTTTTTTCTCCGGTATTAAAATTAGGTTTTTCTCATTTTTAAGAAGCGATTTTTTTTACCTTTCCCTGATTGTCTTTTTGGCATTTTCATTGAGGGTTTATAAAATAGGCGAACCTCTGGCAGACTGGCATTCCTGGCGGCAGGCTGATACATCAGCAGTCACCCGCAATTTCGTCAAAAACGGTGTCAATCTACTCTTTCCCGTTTATGACGATCTGTCCAATATCGCTTCCGGACGCGATAATCCGAAAGGCTACCGCTTTGTGGAGTTTCCACTTTACAATTTTGCCGCCGTCGCGATCGATCGACTGGTTGTCGGTTATCATCTGGAACTGAAGGAAAGGCTGACTTCCGTTTTTGCTTCCCTGGCAGCTCTGATTTTTATCTTTCTGACGGTCAGAAAATACAACGGACGCCGCATTGCCTATTTTTCCGCTTTTTTCTTTGCCGTACTCCCTTATAATGTTTTTTTCAGCAGGACAGTACTGCCTGAACCGTTTTTGGTTTTTACCTCAACGGCTATGCTTTATTTTCTGGACAAGGCTTTTGAATTCAGGTCTTTTAAAAGGATCTTATTACTGGCAATTTCCCTTTTATTTGCCGCCGCGGCCGTCCTGGTAAAGCCTTTTGCGGTTTTTTTGTTTCTGCCGTTGACTTATCTCTGGTTTAAAAATCTGAAAATAAAATGGTCTTCGATTGTTCTTTTTTTGCTTTTTCTGGCAATTGCCATATCTCCCTATCTTGCCTGGAGGGTCTGGTCGAGTAATTTTCCCGAAGGCATTCCCGCCAATTCCTGGTTATTAAACGGCGACGGTATCAGGTTTAAAGGAGCTTTTTTCCAATGGCTGTTTGCCGAACGTCTGGGAAAACTGATTCTGGGTTTTTACGGATTGCCTTTATTGATTCTGGGTATTCTGGCAAAACGGTCCGGTGAAGGTTTCTTCTATTATCTTTGGGGACTGGCTATACTTTTATATGTAACTGTTTTTGCCACCGGTAATGTCAGACACGATTATTACCAAATATTAACCGTGCCCATAATAGCTATTTTTCTTGCTAAAGGAAGCGACTATTTACTGCAATTGGGCAGACAAACAGGCAGGCTAAAAGCAGCTGGGTTATTATCGGTATTAATTTTATTTATGCTGATGTTTTCCTGGTATCATATCCGGGATTTTTACAATATTAACCATCCGGAAATTGTCGAAGCCGGCAGGAAGGTCGATACACTTACTCCTCCCAATTCTCTGGTGATTGCCCCCTATAACGGCGATACGGCATTTCTTTACCAGACCCATCGCGCCGGTTGGCCGGTCATGCAAAAAACGCTTCCGGAGATGATTAAAATGGGAGCCCATTATTATGTCAGCGTTAATTATGATCAATTGACCAACGAACTGATTCAGGATGCTCTCCAAAAAGATGAAAGTAAAAGGAATTATAAACTGGTCGCCAGGACGGATAAGTACGCCATAATCCAACTTGTTGCCGATAATAAACTTCCCAAATAAACATCAAAGATGAACATTCTCATGCTGACTCCTTACCTCCCCTTTCCTTTATGGTCAGGAGGACAGATAAGGACGTTTAACCTTTTGAAGCATTTAAGCAAAAAGCATGATATCACTCTTTATTCTTTTATCCGGGAAGAGAGGGAAAAAGATTACGTAGCTATCCTGAACAAATTCTGTTCCGAAGTCCGGGTGTTTATTAAACGTCCGCCGTGGTCGGCAACCAGCCTGGCCTTGGCGGGGATTACTTATTATCCTTTGGTCGTCTGCATGTATTTAAACCGTGAAGTTAAAAACTCCATCACTGAAGCGATCAGCAGAAAAAAATTTGACCTTATTCACGCGGAAACTTTTTATATCATGCCGAATATTCCCCAAAACAATATTCCCATTATTCTGGCTGAACAGACTATTGAATACTTGGTTTACCGGCACCATACCAAAAAAGTTAATTTTCTACCGATGAAACTTCTCATGGAACTGGATGTGGCCAAGATTAATTTTTGGGAAAAAAGGTTCTGGAAAAGGGCCAAAAGAGTCATTGCCATGTCCGATAGCGATATGGATACAATGCAGAGAAGAGATTCCGATCTTAAAGTCGATTTGGTGCCAAACGGTGTGGATACGGAATTTTTTTCCCTTAAACTCCCTCGGAAAAAACAACCGGGCAGAGTCAAAACAATTCTTTTTGTGGGAAATTTCAAATGGCTGCAGAACCGGGAGGCGGTAAACTATCTGGTAAGGCAAGTTTGGCCAAAAATTAAAGCGGAACTTCCCGGTTCGGTCAGATTACTGATTGTCGGCCGGCACCCTCCTGCCGAAATAAACAGGCTGAAATCAGAGGATATTACAATTGACAGTGAGGTGGAAGATATCCGGACGGCTTATCGGATATCAGATGTATTACTGGCCCCTATTTACGGACCGGGAGGGACCCGTTATAAAATTCTTGAATCCATGGCCACCGGTCTTCCGGTGGTGACTACCGCGACCGGAATTGAAGGCTTGTCAGCGCAAAATAACCGCGATGCCCTGATTGCTGATAGTCCCCATCATTTGGCGCAAGCGACCATAAAACTTCTGACGGATGAAAAACTATACCGGAAATTAACTGAAAACGGCAGGAAGCTGGTCGAAAATAATTTCAGCTGGCAGGAAATCTCCGCCAGACTGGACAGGATTTATAAGCTCGCAGTTTAAAAATGATTCTAAAGCTTTCAATTATCATCGTCAATTTCAATAGCGAAAAGTTTTTGCTTGAATGTTTAAAATCAATAGAAAAAAGCAGTCTGCCTATGGATAATTTTGAGGTCATTGTCATCGATAATGCCTCAAACGATAATTCCATGATTTCCGTCCCTCAAAAATTCCCCGCAGTTAAATTCATAAAACTGGAACATAACATTGGTTTTGCCCGAGCCAATAATCTGGCTATAAAAAAAGCGCGGGGAGAATATATTCTGATACTCAATCCCGACACGGTCATACCATCCGCAACTTTCAAAACCATACTCAAATTTTTGGATAAAAATCCCCAAACGGCTGTGGTGACCGCCCGTTTAAATCTGGCTGACGGCACTCTTGATGATGCCTGCCACCGTGGTTTTCCCACCCCCTGGAATGCTTTTTGTTACTTTTCAGGTTTTGCCTCGCTTTTCCCCAATTCCAGGATTTTCAACGGCTACCATTTAGGTTTTACCGATCTTAATAAAGTACATGAGATTGACAGTTGTGTGGGCGCTTTCATGATGGTCAGGAAATCAGCAGGGACTGCCTGCGGCTGGTTTGACGAGTCGTATTTCTGGTACGGTGAGGATCTGGATTTCTGCTACCGGGTAAAAAAAATGGGCTGGCAGATAATTTACCTTCCCCAAGCATCAATCACCCATTACAAAGGCGTTTCTTCGGGTTTGAAAAAACACAGCCTCCATCTGTCTTCTGCCGACCTTGAAACAAAAATAAGAGCTACCCGGGCACGTTTCGAAGTCATGAGAATTTTTTATCATAAACACTACCAAAAGGGTTTTTATAAACTTTTAACACCTTTGATTTTCAGCGGAATCAAGATTAAAGAATGGTTATCAGAAAGAGAGTATAGGGATTAATCTATGCGTATCGGCATTGATGCCAGGCTTTTAAGCCAAACCGGTGTCGGCAGGTATATCAGGAATCTCTTGTCTTCCCTGGCTGAAATTGACCGGCAGGACGAATTTTATATATTCCTGAGAAAAAGGGATGCCGCTAATCTTCCGGAACTGCCTGCCTCTTTCAAAACAGTTTATACGGAAATTCCCTGGCATACTTTTGAGGAACAGCTGCGGCTTCCCGTCATTCTTTTCCGCTACCGCCTGGATGCGGTTCATTTTCCTTATTTCAGCATACCCGTTTTCTATCCTGGCCGATTTATTATGACTGTTCACGATCTGATTGTCGACCATTTTGATACCGGTAAGGCCAGCCGCTGGCCGCTTCCCCTTTACCGCCTTAAAAGATGGGGATATCATCTTTTAATGAAAGTTGCGGTTGCCCGGGCAAAAAAGATTTTAGCTATTTCAGAAAGTACTGCCAGGGAAATAAACCAGCATTATCCGAATTCGCAGGGTAAAACCGTTATTACCTATGACGCCTTGGATTTAAATTTTCAAAGAAAGGCAAAAATGGGTGGAATCCGACGACCCAAAGAATTTACCGATTTAAAATACCTGCTTTATGTCGGCAATGCCTATCCCCATAAAAATTTAGACAGCCTCATCAGTATCTATTCTGAAATTTACCGCAGGGATCGGGTTAAACTGGTTCTGGTGGGGGATGATGATTATTTCTATCCTCAACTGAAAAGTAAAGTGCGCAACCTGAATTTGCAAAACTGTATTCTGTTTTACGGACAAGCCAAAGATAAAGAATTGGCCGGTCTTTACCGCTTCTCAGAAGGTTTGATCAATCCGTCTTTAATGGAAGGTTTCGGATTGCCCCTTTTGGAAGCGGTCAGTGCGGGCTGTCTGCCTGTTGTTTCCGATATTGCCTCCTTCCGGGAAATTTGGGGAGATTCCTTGATCTATTTTGACCCGGAAAACCGGCAATCCATACAGGAAGCCATTATCAGGCTGCTCACCTTATCGGCGGCGGAAAAAACAAAAAGGCTTAAAGTAGCCCAAAACCACGCCGGAAAGTATTCCTGGAAAAAGACAGCGCAAACCACTCTCTGGCAATACCGCCATATAAAATGATAAAATAGGTAATCTTTAGGGGATAAATTCAATTTTAATCATGGTTTTATTTTATTTCATCATTATCATTTTTCTTTTTCCGCAACAGGCGCATGCATATATAGATCCGGGAACCGGCAGTTATATTTTTCAAACCATAATAGCGGTTTTTCTGGGACTGTCGCTTTCATTTAAATTTATATTGAAATTCGCCAAAAATATCCTCCACCGTCTTGTTTCTTCCGTAAGTCACAAGAAAAAATGAATAATTTGCAGGTAATCCCTTCATCCTTCCGGGATATAAGCGGGCAGGTTTTCCAATATGAAGGCCAAATCGTCAGAACCGTTGATGTCATTTACAGGCAGGATTATGATCTCCTAATGTCATCAGGCCTCTACCGGGAATTGGCAAGCCAAGGCTATTTAGTCGAACATCAGGAAAACGATCAACTGAGAAAGAATTTTCCCTCCGCTAATATCTATAAAGTTCTCAAACCTAAAGTAATTTCATATATAAGCTATCCTTATGAGTGGTGTTTTTCCGCTCTTAAAGAAGCTGCCCTTTTGACTTTGGACATCCAAAAGACGGCTATAAGATACGGGATGACGCTTAAGGATGCCAGCGCTTATAATATCCAATTTTCTGGAGTAGCGCCTGTTTTTATCGATACTTTATCTTTCCGGCGACTTGGCAAAAATCAGCCGTGGGTGGCTTACCGGCAGTTCTGCCAGCATTTTTTGCTGCCGCTGTCTCTTATGGCTTACCGTGATTTGCGCCTGAATTTTCTACTCAAAAACCATCTTGACGGTATTCCCCTGGATCTGGGGGTCAAGTTACTGCCTCTTAAAGCAACTTTTAATTTCCATTTATTTATCAATCTTCACCTACAGCGGTTTTTCGGGAAAATGGTGCGATCTGAAGTAAACGGAAAAGAAAAAGCTGCTGTTGGCAAAGCAGGACTCGAAGGCATTATTGACAGCCTGATTAATGCCGTTTCTTCCTTAAAGTTGTCTGAAAATAAAAGCACTTGGAGCAATTATTATGAAATGAAAGAGATGAACGATTACAGTCTGGAAAAAGGAGAGCTGGTCAATCAATGGCTGGCATTGATTAAACCTCAAGCAGTGATTGATTTAGGAGGCAATGTCGGAACATATTCCAGATTGGCCGCTAAAAGAGCCAAGTCAGTCGTCTCAACTGATTTTGATTGTCTATCTGTTGAGAGAAACTATCAAATCTGCCGTAAAGAGAGAATTTTTAATATTCTGCCTCTGATTATTGATCTGGTTAATCCCAGTCCGGGCATTGGCTGGAGAAATCAGGAACGTCTGCCTTTTGAAAGCAGGTTTCGGGGGGATACTCTCATGGCTCTAGCTTTGATACATCATTTATATTTTTCCAATAATTTGCCATTTGATTATCTGGCTGATTTTTTTGCTTCATCCGCGAAATACCTCCTTATAGAATTTATTGACAGGGATGATGAACAGGTTAAATTGCTCATGCAAAGAAGAGATGATGATCATTCAGCCTATACAAAGAAAAATTTTGAAAAAGCCTTCTTACCTAAATTCCGCCTGATAAAATCCCGGAATTTAAAGTCAAAGAACCGCAGTCTCTATTTATGGGAGAGAATTAAATGAAGTTACTCCGCTTTCCGTTGATCCATCCTCTTTTAATGTCTGTCTATCCGGTCGTCGCCCTGTACTCCTCCAATCTTTACCAGGTTTTGTTTAGCGAAACATATTTGCCTTTTTTCTTCTCCTTTGTATTGGGATTGATTATCTTCCTCACCGTTTTGATAATCTCAAGAAACCTTGCCAAAGCCGCTTTGTTTACGACTGTAATCCATTATCTTTTTTTTACTTTTGGACATTTGGAAAAAATAATCCCGATACCCTTACTTATTTATGTGTTTTACTTGGGTTTACTCATAATTTTGGGAAGACAAATAAAACGTCTTAAAGATTTTGGACAAACTACTGTGGCAGCTAACCTGATTACTTTACTTTTAATTAGCATACCGCTTTTCAATATTCTCAATTACCAGCTGAGGGTCAAAGACAGCGTAACTTTTGGGACTCAACAGCAAAAAATTAAATCGGTTGAAACTTCAGTCATCCCTTTACCGGATATATATTTTATTATTTTTGACCGGTATGCTTCCTCAAGCGTTCTTAAAAAAAATTTCGCTTTCGACAACAGTGGATTTATTGACAAACTTAAGGAAAAAAACTTTTATATAGCGGAAAAAGCCTGGGCGAATTATTCATCGTCAGCACATTCACTTTCAGCCACCCTCAATATGACCCATCTTGATTTTTTAAAAGACTTGCATAAAACTGACGACAAAGATTGGTTACCCGTATATGACCTTTTAGAAAATAACCGCGTAGTTCGGGAATTTAAAAATTTAGGTTACCAATATTACCATTTCGGTGACTGGTGGTGGCCAACCAGTAAAAACAGACTGGCAGACCAGAATATAAATTTAAATGTTCTTTCTGAATTTTCCTCAATATTGGTGGACAATTCCATTCTAAAGATGGCAGCGCAAAAATATAAGCTGCCTATTTTGGATTACCGTTTTACGCAATGGAGAAGAATCCGCTATAAATTTCAAAAATTAAAGGAAATGCCAAAAGTTTCCAAGCCAACCTTTGTTTTTGCCCATATGCTTGTTCCTCATGAGCCCTTTGTCTTCAAGGCTGACGGCAGTTTCCTCACAATTGAGGAAGACTCTCAAAGAAGCAATGAGGAAAAATATCTCGACCAGATAAAATATCTAAACGGGGAAATCATCAGCCTGACGGAAAAACTATTAGAAAACAGCAAAAATCCTCCGATTATATTTTTTCAGGCGGATGAAGGGCCTTATCCGCCAAGTTATGAAAATAATAAAAACGAGTATGACTGGTCAAAGGCAAAACGGGAAGAAATTTCGAAAAAGATGTCCATATTCAGCGCCGTTTATCTGCCGGATAAGGATTATAGTCATTTAAAGGAAGATTTTTCCCCGGTCAACAATTTCCGGCTGGTATTAGGTATTTTGAGGGGTGAGGAACCTGATTATTTGCCTGACCGGTACCTATTGACTAATATGGGTAAACCATATGATTTTTATGAATATGCCCGGAAATAAAAATAAAGGACGGCCTAAAATTGCCCTGGTTTATGACCGGGTAGTTAAATTCGGAGGGGCAGAGAGAATCCTTTTGGCTTTAAACCGCCTCTGGCCGGATGCGCCTCTCTATACGGCGGTTTATAATAACCGCAAAGTTCCCTGGGCAAAAAAAATTGAGGTAAAGACTTCTTTCCTGAAATATTTGCCGATTGCCGACCGTTATCAGGAAATTCTGCCCTTTTTAACTCCCTATGTTTTTGAAAATTTCAATTTTGACGATTTTGATATTGTTATTTCGGTAACTTCCTCTGATGCCAAAAGCATAGTGACCAAACCGGGAACTTTGCATATCTGCTATTGCCTGACTCCCACCAGATATCTTTGGAGCGGATATGAAGAATATCTGAAGGAACCCGGAGTGGGTTTATTTAATCCTTTAGCCAGATTGATTCTCAAAACATTTCTGCCACACTTAAGACACTGGGATTATCTCTCTTCGGCAAGAGTGGATCAGTATCTCAGTATTTCCCAGACGGTGCAAAAGAGAATTTGGCATTATTACAAAAGAAAAGCGCAAATTATCTATCCGCCTGCCGCAACCCATTTTTTTCGATTGTCAAAGAATAAACCCACCCTCGATTATTACCTTATCGTTTCCAGGCTGGTGCCTTATAAAAGCCTTGATTATGCCATAAAAGCCATTAACCGTTTAAAGACAAATCTTATCATTATCGGCAGCGGAATTGACCGAGGGCGTTTGCGATCCCTGGCCGGACCGACTGTCAAATTTATAGAGGGCAATTTGACAGACAGGAAATTGTGTTGGTATTATCAAAATTGCCGTAGCTTAATTTTTCCCGGTGAAGAAGATTTCGGCTTGACGGCTGTCGAAGCTCAAGCCTGCGGCCGTCCGGTTATCGCTTTAAACAAAGGCGGGGCAGCCGAAAGCATCCGCCCCGGACTAACAGGTTTATTGTATGAACACAAATCCGAAGAATCTCTGATTGACACTATTAATAAATTTGAAAAGATGAATTTTGAACCCCACGACTGCCGGGAAAATTCTTTGAAGTTTGCTGAAGGTATTTTTGAAAAGAGAATGAAGGAGACAATTTTAAATTTTTGGAAAGAAGGAAATTGGGCATGAAAGCCATTATATTTGCCGGCGGAGTCGGAACCAGATTATGGCCTTTATCCAGGAAGAGTTCTCCGAAACAATTTGAAAAAGTTATAGGCAATAAGTCTACTTTAGAGCTGTCCATAGAGAGATTAGTGCCTGATTTTGCCTGGGAGGATATTTATATTTCCACTAATGAACAATACGTGGACCAGCTAAATAAACAGCTGCCGAAACTTCCCCTTTCGAATATTATTGGTGAACCGGAAACCCGGGATGTCGGTCCGGCGGTAGCTTTGATCACGGCTATTCTTCACAAAAGCCATCCCCGGACGCCAATAGTCATACTTTGGAGTGATCATCTGATTAAAAAACAGGATCTGTTCAAAAAAATCCTTTCGATGAGCCGCAAGCAAATCGAACACAATAAACACCATATTATTTTTATTACCCAAAAACCCAGATTCGCCAGCCAGAATTTAGGTTGGATAAAATACGGAACTGAATGGGGAGTTGAAGACGGAATTGCCTTCCGGCAATTTACGGGTTTCAAGTACAGGCCCAGTCTATCGGAAGCAGCTGAATTTTTCAAAAGCGGCCATTACGGTTGGAATACGGGTTATTTCGTGACAACACCCTCATACCTGAAAAAACAATTCCGCCAATTTCAGCCGGAAATAACGGATTATCTGGACAGATTGGAAAAAGCTTACGGCAGTAAAAACTTTAAAAGTGAATTAAATAAGATTTATCCGCTTTTACCGAAAATATCTTTTGACAACGCCATTCTGGAAAAAATTTCGAAAGAAGATGGTTTGGTGGTTTCCGAGGATTTGGGCTGGAGTGATGTGGGAGCCTGGGAAGCGCTCAAGGAAGCTTTGCAGACAGGAGCTTCAAAAAATGTGGTCAAAGGTAAAGTGGTAGTAACGGATTGCGAGGACTCTCTCATTTATAATTATACTGATCAGCTATTGGTCACCATCGATCTCAACGGTCATCTGGTTATCAATACACCGGATGTAGTTTTGGTCTGCCATAAGAATTCCGTTCCCAAAATAAAAAAATTGGTGGAAAGCCTGTCCAACTCGGAAAACGAGCATCTGGTTTGATAAAAAATCGGTCAAATAATATGCCTATTTTTAAGGGTGTAAATTACGATTCGTATCTAAAAAGATTAATGGATATATTGTTATCTGTGGTCCTGGGACTCTTTTTTTTGCCCTTAGGGGTCATTTTAGCCGTCCTCATCAAATTGGATTCAGCAGGTCCCGTCTTTGCCGATACCCCTGAAAGAGTCGGTAAAAACGGGCGTCTATTTAAAATGTTCAAATTCCGCTCCATGGTAGCCAATGCCCATATGATGCTGAGACATGATCCGAAATTGAAAACCCTATATGCCAAATACAAGAAAAACAGCTATAAATTGGCAGAAGATCCCCGTGTCACCAACTTGGGTAAAATTTTAAGGAAACACTCCCTGGATGAAATTCCTCAATTGGTCAACGTTATTATCGGCCATATGAGTTTGGTCGGTCCCAGAGCTTATTATCCTGATGAGCTTTCCAACCAGCAGAAGAAATATCCAGAGACTAAAAAGCTCGTTTCCAAAGTCCTATCCATCAAGCCGGGTATAACCGGTTTCTGGCAGGTTTCAGGCAGAAGCGCCGTCAATTTTGATAAAAGAATTGCCATGGATGCGGATTATGTCGAGCACAGATCCTTATGTTATGATATAAAAATTCTTCTGGTAACCCCTTGGGCTATGATCAGCGGAAAAGGGGCAGTTTAAATGGAGACATTCGGATACAATAAAATCTCTTTTGATGAAGGTAAAAAACCCGATCAGGTTACAACCGTCAAGAAATTTAAAGGTAGAAGAATAAGTAAGAGGATTTTCCTCACAAGCCTCATTTTACCCCTTCTAATAATTATCATTGGTCTTATTCTCTATTTTCCGCTTAAGGATTTGAAAATGGCCGTTTCCGAAAGTGTAAGGATAGCCGGAGCAGTATACCAGGCCGGTAAAAAGCAGGATATCGAAAAAGTGCAGCCTAAGCTTGGCGAACTTAAAAAAAGCCTGGAAAAAGTCGATTCAAAAATAAAGATTTTGTCATGGCTTTCACCTTTACCCGTAATCGGCAATTATCAGAAAGACGCTGCCAGTTTAGTAAAGGGAAGCATTTACGGTGTCGAGGCAGCGCAGATCACCGTCGATACCATAGTCCCTTACGCGGACTTACTCGGTTTAAAAGGCAAATCCACTTTTGTTTCCGGTTCAGCTGATGACAGGATTAAAACCGCGGTTGAAACCATGGATAAAATCGTGCCGTCAATTGACAAGATCGCCGCTAAAATTGAGTTGGCTGAAAAAGAATTGGATAGGGTTGACCCCGCCCGCTATCCGGAAAAAATCGGCAAGACAGTCGTACGCGCCAGAATGGCGGGAGGGAAAAAACTTTTTTCCGAAACAGCCTCACTTTTTGTGGAAGCACAGCCGTTTTTAAGAAATCTGCCGCAGCTTCTGGGCAATCAAAAAGAAAAGCGTTATCTGGTTATCTTTCAGAATGATGCAGAACTTAGAGCCACCGGAGGCTTCATGACCGCTTTTGCCATATTTAAAGTGGATAAGGGCAAGCTGACCGTTGAGCGTTCGGATGATATCTATAAACTGGATGAAGCCAAAAAAAGGAGTTTTCCGGCTCCTGACAAGATTGCTTTATACCATAAGGATGTGCCTAATTTCCAATTGAGGGACAGCAATTTATCGCCTGATTTCAGGGAATCAATGACGGCTTTTGAAAAACTGCTTTCCGATTCATCAGTCGATTTGGGGGAGTATCAGGGAATTGTTGCTTTGGATACCCATGTTCTGGTTTCAACAGTGAAAATTCTGGGAGATTTCACAATTGCAGGCCGGATTTTTTCAGCTGAGAACGATAAACGCTGCGATTGTCCGAAAATCATTTATGAAATGGAAGATTATGCCACCAGGCCGGTCGCTTTTATCAGAGAAGACCGCAAGGGTATAATCGGCACTTTGCTTTACCAGATTATGCAAAGGGCCCTGGGAGTTTCCCCTTCACAATACTGGGGTAAACTCTCCCAGATGTTTCTGGAGGAGGCCAGTCAAAAACATTTGCTGTTCTATTTTAAGGATGAGGAACCGCAAAAAGGCATCGAGGCTCTTAATTTCGGCGGCAGAATGCAAAAATTTGAGGGCGATTATCTTCACATCAACAATGTTAATTTTGCCGGAGCCAAATCCAATCTTTTTGTGCGGAATTTTGTCAGGAAAGAAGGAAAAACAGGGGATGAAGCTGTCCATAAATTAGTTTTAACTTATAAAAATCCCGAGCCGGCCTCCAACTGTAATTTGGAAGCCGGCCAGCTTTGTCTTAACGGAATCTTAAGAAACTGGTTAAGAGTCTATGTGCCTAAAGGTTCAGAGCTTATCGAATTTAAGGGCAGTGAAAAAAAGACATTAACATATGAGGAATTCAATAGATCTGTTTTTGAAGGTTTTTTCACGGTTAAACCTCAGGGGTCAGCCACGGTCGAAATCCGTTATAAAATACCGTCAAGCGTGGACGCTAAAAAGCTGTATATCCAGAAACAACCGGGCACACAGGATCATGAATATACGGTCAGTTTAAACGGCCACGAACAGAAAGTCATATTGAATTCCGATGCGGAATTGTCATTTAATTGACTTACTTCCCTCATGCGAAAATTTTACACGGCAGATTCCATCGTTATCAGAAAAATGAAGTTAGGGGAAGCTGATGTCCGCCTGACTGTCCTAACATTAGAATACGGCCGGATAATTGTCAAAGCTCCGGGTTTAAGAAAAATTACCAGCCGGAGATCTCCTTACCTTGACCTGTTTAATTACGTCAAACTGTTTATAACAGAGGGCAGAGCATTCCAGATTATTAGCGATATCGAACCTTTTGAAAGTTTCAATTATCTGAGACAAAAATTACAGCGCATCGGAATGGCCTATAAACTTTCCGAAGTTTGCGACAGATTGCTTCCCGAGAACGAACCGTATCCGGAAATATTCAATCGGCTTTTATTTTCTTTGAGATTGCTGAATAAGCCCGAATCAGATCCTGAAAAGACCGCTGATATTTTTTGTCTGGATCTTTTAAAGAGATTAGGTTTCCTGCCTCGCGAGACGCATCTTGAAGGAAACAAGCTGAATATGATGCTTGAGGAAGTAATGGAGAAGCAAATCAAGAGTTTGACTCTCTTGACAAAAATCGGCCGCAGTTTAAGATGATAAACATGGATAAGATTGTCAGTTTGGCCAAAAGACGGGGATTTGTTTTTCCTTCCAGTGAAATTTACGGTGGCTTCGGCGGATTCTGGGATTACGGACCGTGGGGGGTGGAACTGAAGAACAATATAAAAAATTTCTGGTGGCATGAATTTGTGCATTCGCGGGATGACATTTTCGGTTTGGATTCCTCGATAATAATGAATCCGAAGATCTGGGAAGCCTCGGGCCATACCGGACCCGGATTTGCTGATCCTTTAAGGGAATGTTTAAGCTGTCATAAGAGATTCCGCGGTGATGAACTTTCAGAAGATAAATGCCCGGTTTGCCAGGGGAAGCTCTCCAAGGAAAAAAAATTCAATATTCTGGTGAAAACTTTTATCGGACCTATCGAAGATGAGACTGCTGTGGCTTATCTTCGCGGGGAGACAGCCCAGGCAATATTCGTCAATTTTGACAATATTTTAAATACCTTCCATCCCCGATTGCCGTTTGGAATAGCTCAAATCGGTAAAGCTTTCAGAAATGAAATCACTCCCGGAAAATTTATCTTCAGAAGCCGTGAATTTGAGCAGATGGAACTGGAATATTTCATTTATCCTGAATCGGACAAGGAGCAGTTTATTTACTGGAAAGAATTCTGCCTGGCCCATTTAAAAAAACTGGGATTAAAAAGCGAAAATTTGAGGTTTTATGACCATCCGAAAGAAAAACTGTCGCATTATTCCAAAGGCACAACTGACATCGAATACAAATTTCCTTTCGGCTGGGCGGAAATTTGGGGAATTGCCAGAAGGAGTGATTTTGATTTAAAACAGCACAGCCGATTTTCCGGCAAAGACTTAAGTTTCAAAGAGAGCGATAGCGGAGAGAAGCTCCTGCCTTATGTAATAGAACCTTCCTTAGGTGTCGACAGGCTGATGTTTGCCCTTCTCTCGGATGCTTATTGTGAAGAGGGTAAAAGAGTTATTTTGAAGCTTATACCTCAGATGGCGCCTGTCAAAGCAGCTGTTTTCCCTCTGGTATCCAACAAGGAAGTACTGGTTAAAAAAGCCAGGGAAATTTACTCAGATATAAAACAGTCTCTGCCCGCTGTTTTTGATGGGCGCGGTAATATCGGAAAGAGATATTATGCCCAGGATGAGATCGGCACGCCTTGGTGCGTTACTATCGACTATGATACACTCAAAGATGATACGGTTACCGTCAGAAACCGTGATACAGCCAAGCAGGAACGAGTTGACAGCCATAAATTAACCGGGTTTCTGAAGAAGCAGTTAAATTCATGAAAAGGATAATCATTACTGCTGTTCTTTTAATAACGGTATTGGCAGGAGGTATTACCCTTCTTTCGCAAAGCAGCAAAACTGCGCCGGAGGAGGATTTAGTGCCGACACCGACCGTAATACTTCCCACAGTCACTGAAGATGTGGTGGTGGAGGTTATCCCGGAAAACGGCAATAAAGCAATTACCCTCAAAATTTCCGGCATTCCGGATAAGACACAATCGATAGAGTATGAATTGACTTACGTTACGGGAGACGGTTTGCCCAGGGGAGTGTTAGGAGAAATAAAACTTGATGAAAATGAAAAGGAAATAATCAGGGACAATATTGTTTTGGGGACCTGTTCCAGCGGCAAATGCGTCTATGACTTGGGGGTTGAGAAAATAGACTTATCTTTGAAATTTAACGGTGACACTGTTTCGGTCTTTCAAAAATCTTATAATCTGTGATACACTTTTTTTAGAGAAATTAAAATATGCTTTATTTAAGCCTGACAGATAATTCGTTAGAGCTTCTGGAAACCAAAAAAGGACTGATTGGCGATGAAAAATTCGTTTCAGTTTCCCGCAAATTACTGAAGGAAAAAGTAGTAGAATTGGGCCTGATTACAGATAGCGAAGGGTTATTGTCGGCCTTCCGGGAAGCCCTGACAACAGCCTATCCAAAAGAAATAAAGGAAAAACAAATTTCTCTGGTTCTGCCGGGAGACCAGGTAGTCATCAAGAGATTTGCAGTCCCTTTGGAAGTTAAAGTCACTCCTGACTGGATTATTAAGGAAGCCGGAAAGTATTTACCCCAGGATATCAGCCATTATGAAAGCTATTTTAAAGAAATCAGCGGTAAAAACGGCAAAATCATCCTCTTTACCGCTTTGCCTTTATCTTTAATATTGTCATACCATCATCTGTTTTCCAGGGACAAAATCAAAATAAATTTTCTGTCCGTTGCCCCATTTTCAGTTTATGCCTTTTTGAGGCAAAAGATTGCCGAAGGGGAAACTTGTCTTTACGCTGATTTGGATAAGCATGAAAGATATTATTTACTCGATTATGAAGGACCGGTGACGGTTTTCCATAAAAAATCAACCGGTAAACTCATTACCGATCTGAAATCCGCTCTTAAAAAATTGGATGACGAAAAACTTAAACCTTCCAGAATCTACCTGGCCGGTGAAAAATCGCTGGAGGCAAAAATTGAGGAATTGAGCGAAACCTTAAGTTTGCCTGTAGAAAAAATGAGCCAGCTAATTTCTGATAACCGGATGCAAATTCTGCCCGGGCAAACGATGGATAAAATTGATACAGGCGGTGTGCCCTTGTTTTATTTTGATAAAACATTTGGACTTATCAACCTGGCCAAGCTTTCAGATGTACCCAATTTCGCCTCAGATCTGAAGCTTATCGAGGAAAGATACCAAAAAACTGCCTCTGCCGTCATCCCTGCTGATGAAGTAAAAATACCTGTACAGCCAGCTCCGGAGACAAAACCGATGATGGAAACTGTCGAAGTAACTAGCAAAGAAGAAACAGTAGTTGCTGAGGAAAAAAGCGTCATAGAGAAGGAAACCGAGAAAATTAAGGAAGAACCTTTAATCAGCGAAAATATTGTTGAATACAAGAGATCCCAGCCGGGCATGTTTTTAAATAAATTTGTCTGGTTCGTCATCGCTTTGGCTCTAGGACTTTTGACAGTTGGAGGATTCCTGGTAGTAAGACAAAAAGGTTCAATCAGTCTGCCTTTCCTTGCCTCACCCACGGTAACTGCGACACCGACAGCCGTACCCACGGTAACGCCAACACCGACAATCGATGCTGCTCTTAAAAGAAAAGACCTGACAGTTTCCGTACTTAACGGTACCGATAAAAGTGGTTTTGCCAGGACAACCGCTGATAAACTGGAAAAAGACGGTTATACACTCGGAACAGTCGGTAATGCCGAAGAAGATAGTAAAGAGACTATTGTCAGAATTAAAGAGAGCAAGAAGAACTTCCTGCCGCTTCTCTTTTCCGATCTTAAAGAAGAATTCCCGACAGTCAAAACCGAAACTCTGCCCTCCGACGATAAAGCCGACGCCGTCCTCATCCTCGGCCAATAATCCTTTAGTATTTTAGAGTTCTCCCGAATGTCATTTCTGATCCCTCTTGACAAGTGTTTTTTTATGTAGCAATATGGTTTTGCTGGGTGAAAAGTGTAGAAAAATGGTGAAAAATGTAGGAAATTATGTTTCTTGGTACTTTTGAGCCGAATCTGATGGATAAGGGCAGGCTGGCCCTGCCGAAAAAGATCCGGGAAGAACTGGGAAGTAAAAGACTGGTTTTGACGATCGGGTTTGAGAAATGCATTTTTGGCTTTACGGAAAAAACTTGGGAACAGGTAGCTGAACCGGAATTGCAAAGGCCTTTATTTTCCGATAAAGAGGGTCGAGATTTGAGAAGAAAAATGTTTTCCGACGCGTCACATGTGGAATTGGACGGTCAGGGCAGGTGCATCCTGCCGGAACGGATGGTGGAATTTGCCGGCATCAAAGAAAGGGTATTGGTCATGGGAGCCGGCGATCACTTTGAAATATGGAGTAAACAAGTCTGGGAGGAGTACCGGACAAATCTTGTCCGGGAATAAAATCATACTGCCTATGATTTTATCTAACTATCATCGGCCGGTACTCCTTCCGGACGTAATAGAACTTTTAAATATTAAAAAAGACAGGCAGTATGTTGATGCGACTTTAGGTGGAGGAGGTTACTCTTTAGCCATCGTAAATAGGGGAGGTAAGGTCTTAGGTCTCGATATTGATCCTGAAGCAATTGATTTTGCCAGACAAAAAGCCGGACAGGAAAAGATCGGGCAGGAAAAATGGCAGATTAGGCAGGAGAGTTTTGCCGATATCAGGCTAATCGCCGGTAAAAACGGCTTTTCCCAAGTCTGGGGGATTATTTTTGATTTGGGTGTTTCTTCGCATCAACTGGATTTTTCCGGCAGAGGTTTTTCTTTCCGAAAAGGTGAAGAAAAACTGGATATGAGGTTTTCAGGAAAGAATCCACTGACTGCCGAAGAAGTAATTAATCAGTACTCAAAAGAGAGGCTCTATGAAATTTTTACAAAATATGCTGAAGAACTCAGTGCTGGGGCAATTACTGGCGCTGTTGTTCGCGCCCGTACCCTGAAAAAAAGGATCGGTTCGGTTGCCGATCTGAACAGAATTATTATTGAGGCGGTTCCGGGAGAGGCAAGAGAACAGCAGAAAGTCTTAGCCAGAATATACCAGGCATTGAGGATAGAAGTCAACAGCGAGCTGTCAACAATTGAAGAGGGGTTAAGGGAGGCCAGCGGTCTTTTGACAAAGGGAGGCAGAATTCTGGTATTAAGTTACCATTCATTGGAAGACAGGTTGGTAAAAGGATTTTTCAGGGAGAAAGCACGGTCGGGGGAATTGAAAATTCTGACAAAAAGTCCAGTAAGACCTGGATTTGAAGAGATAAGGCATAATCCGAGAGCGAGATCAGCTAAACTCAGGGCCGCGGAAAAAATATGAGTCATAAATCGGAAAAAATCATTAAAGTCGCCGCTTTAACAGTTTCCTTTTTGTCTGTGACCGCCCAGGTAGTTCTTTTTAATTACGATTCAACCTACGGCAGAAAATACCGCGAAATTACTGTAAAAGTCGACAGTCTGCAAACCGGAAATCTGATCTTAAGCCAGAAAATTGCCTCTTATTCGGCCATGGCCACTATTGCCCAAAAAGCCGAAATATTGGGTTTGAAACCTGTATCAGAGGTGGTATCATTAGCCCGCCCTCAGCCGGTGGCTGATATCGGTAAGACTCTTTGAGATGGAAAAAAGGTTATTCCTGGTTTTTTGCTTATTTCTGATTTTATTTCTGTCCATAACTCTCAGGCTTTTTTATTGGCAGGTAGCCTCTTTTGAATCCCTGAAGTTAATAGCTCTCCAACAGACAAATATTTCATCCGTGATAAAGGCAGGCAGAGGCAGTATATTTTCCGCTGATAATTCTCCTTTGGTTATCAACCAGCCCGCCTATCTGGTTTTTGCCGAACCCAAAAATATAAAAGATAAACAATCAACCATCGGAAAGCTGGCTGAAATTTTGTCTTTGGATGCGGCTTCTGTTTCCGCTAAATTCACCACGGATAAATTAAGCTGGATTCCTATTGCTGAAAAAGTCGAAGCGGAAACGGCGGAAAAACTTAACACGGCCAAGCTTGCCGGTATAGGTTTAGCCCAGGATGATAAAAGATTTTATCCGGAAGCTTCAATGGCAGCTCACCTTTTGGGTTTTGTCGGCAAGAACCAAAACGGTGAGGATCAGGGTTATTTCGGTTTGGAAGGCTATTATGATGATCAGCTCAAAGGCCGGAACGGTTATTTAAAAGAAGATAGGGATATTTCGGGAAACCCCATTATTGCCGGTGAACGCACGTTTGTTGAAGCTGAAAAAGGCCGGGACCTGATTTTGTCGCTGGACCGGACAGTTCAATATATCATCGAAGATAAATTGAAAAAGGGATTGGAAAAATACGGGGCGATAGGTGGCAGTGTTATTGTCATGGATCCGTATAAAGGATCAATTCTCGGTATGGCATCAATGCCCGGTTACGATCCTAGCAAAAGGTTGGAATTTGACTTATCCCTCTATAAGAATCCGGCAATTTCATCTTCCTTCGAACCGGGATCGACTTTTAAAGTACTGGTCATGGCCGCGGCCGTCAATGAAAATAAAGTTGAGGCGGATACGGAATTTGATGAGAAAGGGCCTGTGGAAATCGGCAAATACCAGATAAAGACCTGGAATCAGGAATATCACGGCAGGATAAAAGTACCGGAAATAATCCAATACTCCTCAAATGTGGGTATGGTGTTTATCGGAGAAAAACTAGGCAGCGAAAACTTGCTTAAATATATCAGGGATTTGGGTTTCGGGCAGTTGACCGATATAGATCTTCAGGATGAAGGGACACCGAGCTTAAGACCAATTGATAAATGGTATGCTATTGATTTTGCCACGACCTCTTTCGGCCAGGGCATTGCGGCTACTCCTTTGCAGATGATTAGAGCGGTGGCTGCTATTGCCAACGGAGGCGAGCTGGTCAAGCCGTCAGTAGTTTCTAAAATCAGGGATAATAACGGTAAAATAATCTCTCTGGATCATAAAATTGAAAGAAGGATTTATAATACCGAGTCAGCTTCTCTGGTTAAGGAAATGATGGTTCAGGCAGTTGAAAAAGGTGAAACAAAATTCCTTAAACCCATCGGCATCCGGGTAGCCGGCAAAACCGGCACCGCCCAGATCCCCATAGCCGGGCATTACGATACAGAAAAAACTATTGCTTCATTTGTCGGTTTCCTGCCGGCTGACAAACCCAAATTCATCATGCTGGTGACTCTTCGCGAACCTACCTCCTCCCCCTGGGGCTCGGAAACCGCCGCCCCCCTCTTTTTCACCATCGCCCGCGACCTGATTGCCTACTTCAAAATCCAGTAAATAGACTGTTTTTACTTTAGTTAGCTATAGAACAGGGGTTTTTGCTATAATTAGAAGCCTAAGATGGTGCGCCGGATAAAAAATATAGGCCATTGGCTGTTAGCGGTTTTTGCCACACTCATCTATGGCTTTCCGGCCGGAAAATTAACGGTCATCGGTATCACCGGCACTGACGGTAAAACTTCCACGACATATCTTCTTTATCACCTTTTAAAGAAAGCTAAATTGCCGGTTTCCATGATCTCAACCGTCAAGGCGGTCATCGGCAGCCAAATTTATGACACCGGTTTTCATGTCACCACACCTTCAGCGTTTTTCTTGCAGAAACTTCTTAAGAAAGCCAAGTCTGAAGGCAGCCGTTTTCTGGTATTGGAGACAACTTCCCATGCATTGGATCAATTCCGGACACTCGGTACTTCAATTGATATTGCCGTCATCACAAACATTTCTCATGAACATCTGGATTATCACGGCAATTTGGAAAAATATCTTGAGGCCAAAGCCAAAATATTGAAAGGTGTCAAAACTGCCATTCTCAACAGGGATGATGCCAGTTTCAATACTCTGAAAAAAAAAGTCAAAGGAAAAACAATCACATTTTCTTTAGACAAAACAGCTGATTATACCCCAAGATCAGTAGATCTTCCGGAATCTGAACCCGCATTCCAGAAAGCGAATATGCTGGCAGCGGTGGCTGCAGCCAGGGAAGCCGGAGTAGATTTGAAGACAGCAGAAAAAGCCCTCAGGACATTTAGCGGTGTTCCGGGCAGGATGGAAAGAGTCAAAAACGGACACGGCATAAACGTTATCATTGATTTTGCCCATAAGATTAACGCTTTAAAGGAAGCCCTGGCTTTTGCCAGGACCCAAACCAGAAATAAACTGATTGTTGTTTTCGGCACAGCGGGTTTGAGAGACAGATTGAAAAGGCCCATTATGGGAGAACTCGCGGCCAAAGCAGCTGATTTTGCGGTCCTGACGGCCGAAGATCCCAGGACAGAGGATGTCAGGAATATTATTGCCCAAATCGCCAAAGGCTGCCTGAATGCCGGTATGCAGGAAAAGAATAAAAATTTCGGTGGTAATAACCTCCAGAGGAAAAATAAATATTTTTTCCGCATACCTGACAGGCAGGAAGCCATTAATTTTGCTATCCGCAAATTGGCTAAGAAGGGAGATACAGTTATAGTCTGCGGCAAAGGCCATGAAAAATCCATGTGTTACGGTAAAATCGAATATCCCTGGGATGAAAAACAGGCTGTTTTGAAAGCTCTCGATTTTTAATTTATGATCCAGGCTAAATCCTTATTGAAATTTAGAGGGATTAAACATTTTTTCCTGAACAGTGAAGAATCAGTTTCAGAAGAATTTGACGAGGTAATCAATTCTGCATTTATCTCTGAACAGGTTCACGGTTCGCGGATACAAAAAACTGACAGCCGGACATTTTATAAAGACTGTGACGGCTTGCTGTGCGAAAATAAAAGTACACTTCTGGTAAAAACCGCTGATTGCCTGCCGGTTTTTTTTTATTCAGCGCATAAAAAAACTGTCGCCGCTGTTCATGCCGGATGGCGGGGATTATCAAAAGGCATAATGACAGAAACTATAGAAATATTTCGCCAAATGGGAATTGAAGCAGCTTCTTTAATTGCAGTTATCGGTCCGCATATCGGATCGTGCTGTTATCAGGTCAGCGCCGATTTAGTTAATAAATTCGGAAAAATTATTGCGGATACGGACTTTTACCAAAAAAAAGACTCTGATTATTATCTGGATTTATCAGCCATAGCCCGATATCAACTGCAAATGGCGGGAGTTAAAGCGGCTAACATTGAAGATATGCAGGTTTGCACTTGTCATAATCTTGAGTATGCTTCTTATCGAAGGACAAACAGCCGGGAACGAAATATTTCCCTGATCAGTCTTTTATGAAAAAAAGAGCTTATCTTGTCGGTATCAAGGGTGTGGCGATGACAGCTTTGGCGGTTTACCTTAAAGAATCCGGATGGGAGGTGGCCGGTTCAGACGTAATGGAAGTTTTTTTTACCGACCAAATTCTCACTGCCAGGAGAATCCCGATTAAAACAGGTTTCCGCAGGGAAAATATCACAGCCAAATATGATTTGGTAGTTGTAACCGGCGCTCATGGAGGAATGACCAATATGGAAGCCATCAGGGCAAAAGAATTGGACATACCTGTTTTTATGCACGGGGAATACCTGGGGCTAATAATGGATAAATTACAGGGGATTTCAGTAGCCGGCTGTCATGGCAAAACCACTACTTCATCCATGATAGCCTGTATGTTGGCTAATGCTAAACTGGATCCTTCATACGCTATCGGCACCGCTTATATTAACGGTTTGGGAGCAGCCGGACATTACGGCCGGGGAAAATATTTGGTGGCTGAGGCTGATGAATATGTGACTTGCCCCAAAACAGACACTACTCCCAGATTTTTATGGCAGAATCCAAAAGCAGCAGTCATTACCAATATTGAATTCGACCATCCGGACGTTTACGGAAACCTTGATGACGTGGTTGAGGCATATTTGCAGTTTGTGGGGAATTTGAGGAAATCCGGTGGATTTTTGGTTGCCTGCCTGGATGATGCGGAAGTTTCCAACCTGCTTCCCCGCATAAAAGATATTAAAACAGTTAGCTACGGTTTTTCAAAAGAAGCCGATTATCAAATTGCCAGTTTCAAGATCCATAAAGGCCTATCCAGAATGAATATTAAAGTTGAAGGTAAAACAGTGGGAAAATTTACGGTTTCTGTGCCCGGAAAACATAACCTCTTAAACGCGGCAGCCTCGATAGCTGTGTGCCGCCAGTTTTGCCGCTTGTCATGGAAAGAAATCCGTAATGGTTTGAAGACATATACCGGCAACAACCGCAGACTGGAAAAAATTTTCGAAAAAGATAGGTTAAGCCTTTATGATGATTATGCCCACCACCCCTCAGAAATTTCGGCAACCGTAAATTCCGTCAGGGAATGGTTTCCTAAAAAGCGGATTCTGGTTATCTTTCAGCCGCATACTTTTTCCCGGACAAAAAGACTGCTTAACCGATTTGCCAAAGCTTTAAGTTTGGCAGATTGGGTTATGGTAGCGCCAATATTCCCTTCTGCCCGCGAATCATTCGATCCGACTATAACTTCCGGCATTTTGACAGAGAGAATCCTTAAGGAAAAAGGCCAGGCGACTTCCGTTAAAAATAAGGATGAGGCCATAAAACTTTTGCAGAAGACTGTCAAAGCCGATGATTTGATTATTACCATGGGAGCCGGCAATTTGTATCAGTGGCATGAGAGTATCTGTCATTTGCTGGAGTCTATATGAAAGATTTTACCACAGTCCTTAGCGATTTCTTTCCCGGAGGACGTCTGCTTTTGAAAGAGCCTTTAGCAAAATATACCAGTCTAAGGCTGGGGGGACCGGCGGATTATTTTTTGAAAGTTCGAGGGGGAGATGAACTGCAAAAAGCAGTTTCCCAGGCCCATCTTTATAAAATCCCTCTTTTTATTTTAGGAGGCGGGACAAATGTCCTTTTTAATGATGAAGGATTCCCCGGGTTGGTCATAAAAAATGAAATGTCGGATATCAAATTGATCGGTCTTAAAGGAGAAAGCCTTAAGGACGGAAAAACAGGCACAGCTATTAATACTGTCTATCTGGAAGTGGATAGCGGTGTAGGAGTCAACAGACTGGTCAGATACAGTTTGGATCAGGGGTTGTCCGGCTTGGAATATTTTTTGGGACAGCCGGGCACTGTCGGCGGAGCGGTCTGGATAAATGCTCATAACATGGACAAAAAACGCTTTTTTGGAGAAATAGTCGTGGCGGCCACTCTCTTTAATATTGAGAAAGGGATAAACAAAGTAGCTCAAGATTATTTTAGGTTTGGCTATGACAAATCAAACCTTCAAAAAACCGGAGAAATTGTTCTGTCGGCAGTATGTAGTTTCAGGCGGGGAAATAAGGAAAAATTGTGGAAAATTGCCAGGGAGACGCTTGAATACAGATCCAGAACACAGCCTTCAGGCTATTTTTCCGCCGGCTGTATCTTCCGTAACATTAAAAAAAGTGAAGCAATGAGATTGGCAACTCCCCAATTTACTCTTTCCGCCGGTTTCCTGATTGAATCAGTCGGTTTGAAGGGAAAAACAATCGGCGGAGCCTCTTTTTCCCCGACCCATGCCAATTTCATTGTTCATAAAGGACAGGCAAAATCTTTGGATGTGTTAAAATTGATAGACCTGGCCAGAGAAAAAGTTTTTGCCAAATATCATCTCCGTTTGGAAACTGAAATCAGAATTGTCAATTGAAGATTTATTTCACTTATGGAATTTTTTAAGATAAACGGCGGCCGCCAACTAAAAGGGGAAATTAAAGTATCAGGAGCCAAAAACGTGGCCATGAAAGTAGTATTAAGCGGTTTGTTGACTAATGAAGCGGTTGAAATCAGTAATATTCCCCTGATTACTTCTGTTGAGGGAACTGCTGAATTGGTGAGATGTCTAGGTGTTAAAGTCGTTAGTCGCCCGAATAACACTTTGACGATTAACGGCAGCGGTTTGAAATCGCATACCGTGCCTTTAGAAATGGGAGGGTTACTACGGACCGCCACGATGGTAATGGGGCCTCTTTTAGCTAGATTTGGCAAGGCGGTGGTACCTAACCCCGGAGGCTGCCGGCTGGGAAAGCGTCCGGTCGATTGGCATATTGAAGGGTTAACCAAAATGGGAGCGCGTATTAAATACGACGAAGGTTATTTTTATGCGCAAGCGGATAAATTAAGAGGTACCAGATTCCGCTTTCAAAAAAACAGCCACACCGGTACCGAAACCATGATGTTGGCCGCTGTTCTGGCTGAAGGAGAAACGGTGATTGAAAATGCAGCCATGGAACCGGAAGTTGATGATCTGATAATACTTTTACAGGGGATGGGAGCCAGGATTAAGAGAGGTAACGGTAAAACAATTATCATTGAGGGAGTTAAAAAACTTTATGGAACTGATTTTACTGTTATGCCCGACAGAAATGAAGCGGTCACTTTTGCCATAGGCGCAGTAGCCACGGGCGGTGATTTGGTTATTCATGGAGCAAGGAAGCGGGATTTAACTGCTTTCCTTGAAAATTTGGAAAAAGTCGGGGTCGGTTTTAAAGTATTGGATGAGGAAACGGTCAGATTTTACTCTAGCGGTAATAAAATCAGACCCTCAAAAATCGTCACCGGTGGGCACCCGGGCTTTATGACGGATTGGCAGGCGCCCTGGACTCTTTTGATGACAGAGGCAAACGGAATCTCGACCGTCCATGAAACAGTTTTTGAAGACCGTTTCAGCTTTGTCAACGAATTAGTCAAGATGGGTGCGGATATCGAGGGTTTTACACCCGAAGTCAAAAATCCGGAAAAGGTTTATAATTTTAATTGGTCGGACCGCAGAGACGGAAATTATCAGGCAATCAGAATTAAAGGCGGAAATCCTCTTCATGAAGCTTTTTTGGAAATGACTGATTTAAGGGCCGGAGCTACTCTTATCCTGGCCGCGCTTTGCGCTTCCGGTGAGAGTATAATTCATGGTATAGAGCATGTGGACCGCGGTTATGAAAAGATTGATAACCGTTTAAGAAAAATCGGGGCATCAATTACCAGAATGGAGGAATTAATCTGAAAGACATATTCGCTTTGCTTTTAGCCGGCGGGGATTCGACAAGGATTTGGCCCATACAGTACAAACTGCTCGTAACTTTTTTCGGGCAACCGATAATTTTGCATTCGTTAAACCAGCTTTACCGCAAAGGCATCAGAAATTTTATCATCGTCTCGTCAAGGGAAAATAAAAATGTTTACCAAGGTTTGAATTTTCCCAAAGAGGCAAAAGTCAAAATAGTGGTGCAGAAAGACCAGACCGGTATGGCAGGCGCTATTTTATCGGCGGCAGCTGAAATTGCCGGTAAAAAAATCCTGGTGGTCGGTCCCGGCGATATCGTTGAAGATTACCTCATTGAAGAGTTTGGGCAGCTTTATAAGAGAGATCCTGAAGCGGCCATGGTCGGTAAACATTTGGAAGAGTATTTTCCCGGAGGGTATCTCAAGGAAGAAAACGGCATCATTACCGGGATTATCGAAAAACCGAAGCCTGAGGATAGGATCGGCAATTTGGTCAATATCGTCATGGATTACTGGCGCAGTTCCTCTGCATTATTAGAAGCTTTAAATGAAGTAGAGCCTTTTGGGGATGACCGCTATGAAAGAGCTAAAGAAATTTTAATAAAAAAAGGCACGGTTATTAAATTATTGCCATATAACGGATACTGGGGCTTCCTTAAATACCCCTGGCATTTATTGTCCATAAATGATTATTTCCTGGCGGGTATTAAAAAGAATTACGGTAAAGTGAAAATTTCTGAAAGCGCCTGCCTTTCAGGCGAGATTATTCTTGAGGACGGCGTGACCATCCTTGAAAATGCCAAAATTGTCGGACCGGCCTATATCGGGCGTAACAGCCTGATTGGCCAAAATACCCTGATTCGCAATTCACATATAGGGGAAGGAGCAATTGTGGGCTTTGCCACGGAAATTGTCAGAAGTTATGTTTCAGCCAACTGCTGGTTCCATCATAATTTTATCGGCGATTCCGTCATTATGGACAATACTTCATTAGGTGCCGGCGCGATATTGGCTAACTACCGTCTTGATGGAGGGGTAATCAAATCAAAGGTAAATAAGCAGTCAGTTTCAACCGGCAAAACCAAATTGGGCGCGGTCATCGGCCGTAATTGCCGCATCGGCGTCAACAGTTCCCTCATGCCCGGAGTGAAAGTGGGCAGTGACTGTTTTATCGGCTCAGGCATTACTTTGGATTCCGATCTTGCCGACGGACAATTTGCCTCATTTAAAAAAGGCAGTTACACGGTGGAAAAAAATAAAATTAAACTCCCGAACAATGCCATGCAAAAAAATTTACGGGCTTTGAAATATTAGATATGTGCGGAATATTCGGATATATCGGAAAAGGAAAGAATGTCCCCCAACTGGTTTTAGCAGGACTAAAAAGCCTGGAATACCGCGGTTATGACTCCTGGGGTATAGCTTCACTGGATAAACAAGGCAGGATAAGGATAAAGAAAAAAACCGGCAAAATCGGAGAAAATAATGTGGAAACTTTGCCCGACAATGGTATGGCTTTGGGACATACACGCTGGGCTACCCACGGCGGAGTCACCGTTGCCAATGCCCATCCCCATCTGGATTGCAGCGGTAAAATCACAGTAATTCATAATGGCATAATTGAAAATTATCTGGAGCTGAAAAAACCCCTGATTAAAAAAGGCCATATATTCCGTTCAGAGACTGATACAGAGGTCGCTGTCCATTTGATAGAAGATATACTGGCTGATCATAAAAAGAATTCCGTTAAGACGGTAAAAGAAGACTTTGCTGAAAGTGTCAGATTGGCTTTTAAGAAAATGAGCGGACTGAATGCCATAATTGTTATGGAAGCCGGTAGTCAAGTCTTTGTCGCAGCTAAAAACGGCAGTCCGTTAACAATCGGCCGGGGAACAGTTCAAAACGAAGAAAATTTACTGGCTTCAGATGCACATGCGATTCTCCCCTTTACCCGAGATCTCTATTTTATGGAGGATGATGAAGTGGTTACTGTCGGCCGGAAAGAAATTACTGTCCGGAAATTAGCAGACGGTACAAAGAAGCAAATAAAATTCCAGCAGGTCAATTGGCAGATTCGGGAGGAAGTAAAGGGTAAATTTACTCATTTCATGCTGAAGGAAATTTATGACCAGATAAAAGTATTGCAATCGGTGGCAAGTGCCGATAAGGTTGAACTTTCAAAATTGGCGGCCCTTATTGCCAAATCTTACGGTACTTATATGATCGGCTGCGGTACGGCAGCTTATGCCTGTTTGGCCGGTACTTATATTTTTTCCAAAATAGCCAAAAAACACGTCAATTTCTCCATAGCCAGCGAATTCGGATATTTGCTTGATTTTTTGACAAAGCAAAGCCTGGTTATCGGTTTATCGCAATCCGGTGAAACTATTGATCTTTTGGACAGTTTAAAAAAAGCCAAGGAAAAAGGAGCAACCATCGTCGCCCTGGTTAACGTGCTGGGTTCCAGCCTCTATCGTCTGTCAGATCATAAATTACTTCTCCAAGCCGGATCGGAAAAAGCGGTCGTATCAACTAAAGCTTTTACCGCTAAATTAGCTTATCTTATGATGCTGGCTTATATCTTGGCCGGTAAGGCAGAATTAGGAAAGAATTATTTACTGAAGGCAGTACAGGCAGTCGAGGCCATTTTAAAGTCAGACTTCCAACAAAAAATAATTAACTTAGCCCAAAAATTAGCTTCCCGTCAGCATATTTATCTTATTGGCCGGGGTATTTCCTATCCGATAGCTTTGGAATCTGCCCTTAAAATTAAGGAAGCATCCTATATCCATGCTGAAGGATTTGCCGGAGGGGAATTAAAGCACGGAGTAATCGCTCTGATTGAAAAAAACACCCCCTGCATCGGTTTTTTGCCTAATGATGAATCATATAATGATACCCTGTCGGGACTGATGGAAATGAAATCCCGGGGAGGCATGATAATCGGAGTAAGTTTCCGCCATCACGAAATATTCGATGAATATCTGCCGGTTTCTGACTGCGGCATAGCTTCAGCCATACCCAATGCCGTTGCCGGTCAACTTTTAGGTTACTATTTGACTGTCCAAAAAGGTGTCGATCCTGACAAACCGCGCAACCTGGCCAAATCAGTGACCGTCAAGTAATATCTTTATGAGCATGAAACGCCCTCTGGTCATTCTTCACGGTTGGAATTTGTCAGCAGCAAAATTTATTCCACTTTCCCGTGAATTAAAAAAGTTAGGCTACCGCATTTATGTGCCGGACCTGCCGGGTTTTGGTAAAAATCAAAAAGTGGAAAAACCCCTGAATCTATCTGATTATGCCATTTTTGTCGAAGCATATCTCAAAAAGCATAAAATTTCAAAAGCCGTCATTATAGGCCACTCATTCGGCGGTCGGATTGCCTTAAAAATGGCTGCCGCAAAGAACGGCAATCTGGTTGCCCTGGTTTTAACAGGCACTCCCGGTTTTTTACCGCTGCCGAAAATAAAAGTGTTATTTTTCATGCTATTAGCGAAAATTGGGGGTTTGTTTTTCTCATTGCCCATTATTAACCGCTTGGATCGTATAATGAGAAAAATTCTATATAGAACTGCCGGAGCCTCTGATTTTTACCATACCAAAGAGAATATGCGGCAGACATTTAAAAATATCGTCAGGGAGGAGCTCTCTCCCTATCTTAAAAAGATCAATACCCCGACACTTTTGCTTTGGGGAAGAGATGACGGGATAGTCCCGCTTTCGGTCGCTTTCAGGATGTCAAAAACCATCTCCCGGGTCCAATTGCAGATTATCAATGAGGCAAAGCATGGCGTCCCATGGACACATCCTGAAGAATTCAGCCGTCACCTCGACCGCTTTCTTAAAAAGTATGCATAAAGTAATCGCTTTTGCCGTAATTTTAGCTTACCTGGTTAAAACATTAAGATATTCAGCATATCTGGTTTTTCTCTGGCAAAAGCGCGAATACCGTCTCGACCGCATGCGATCCCATCTTAAAACTCCTCTGGGTCAGAAGCTGGTTATCGGATTTTTACCGATTTTTAAATGGACGCTGTTTCTGATATTTCTGATTGTACGTCAAAGCGAAGTCACGATAAGCATTTTTTGGCTTTTCTGGCTGTTGTGGATATTTGAAGCTGTTTTATGCATCAGGGAATTTTTAAAAGGAGGTTGGCGCTGGCCGGAATTTACAGTTAAAGCATTATTGATTTTATCGGTTGCCTTAAGCATACAATTTTTTCCCATATTATCTGAAGGTTGGTTAACACCGCTCTTTTGGGCTCCTTTTCTTGACCGCTTGACCGGGCCATTGATCGTTGCTTTAGTAATTATGTCTAATTTGCCATCAAATTTTATAAAGGAATTTATCATTCTCCGGGCGCGCCATAAAATCAGTAAACTTTCGCTGCTTAAAACAATTGCCATTACCGGAAGCACGGGAAAAACTTCAACCAAAGAATTTTTGAAGCAGATTCTTTCAAAAAAATTTAATACTGCGGCAACAGGCGGCAGTACCAATACGGAAATCGGTATAGCTAAAATTATCAATGATGATTTAACTAATGAAACTGATGTTTTTATTGCCGAAACCGGGGCCTACTGTGAAGGAGAACTTGCCAAAATAGGCAGACTGATAAAGCCGCAAATTGCCGTTATTACAACAATCAGTAACCAGCATCTAGATCTGTTCGGGACAATAGACAAAACAAGCAGGGCAAAATTTGAGCTTATTGAAAGTCTGCCTGAAAACGGTCTGGCTGTTTTTAACGGTGCCAATAAATATGCGTTAAAGATGGCTGAAAAATCCGGAAAACTCGGCTTGTCCGTTATTAAAGTCAGAGTTGAAGATGAGTTTAAGAAAATAAAGGCATCTGAAGATAATTTGGAATTTACCTTAAAAGAATCCGGATTCAGCCTTAAAATAAATATTTTAGGAGAACATAACCTGATGAATTTGGCTTTAGCAGTCTGTGTAGCCCGGCAACTGGGCTTATCTGGCACGGATATTGCTGCCGGCTTAAGGGAAATCAAATCTGTCGAAAAAACCCTTAAAAAAGTATTTAAGTCCCGCCAGCTTTCCGTAATTGATGATACTTTTAATGTTAGCGAAGAAGGTTTATTGGCCGCCGGCCAATACGCGCAAAAATATAACGGACATAAATATCTTGTATTAACGCCTTTGATTGAATTAGGAAATGAGGCAAGCAGTGTTCACCGGAAGCTGGGTCAGATATTAGGTGATACTTTTAATAAAATACTTATAACGAACCGGAACTATCTGGCAGATCTGAAATCGGGCAGTGATACGCCCGAAAATATTAAATTAGTCACACTTCAGGATCTGGACATTATAAAGCAGAAAACACCGGCTGATTCCGTCATTATTTTCGAAGGCAAGGAAGCGGAAAAATGGCTTAAACTTTTATCAAAGTCCTTTATATGAAGCTGTTTGACAGACCATTAACAATTTCTTTATCGCCGAATCTTGAAAAGGATGACATTCTTCTGGCTTTATCCGTACTTTTAAATTTAAGGCATTGGCAGCATGGCAATCATATCAAACAAGCAGAAAACTGGTTTAAGGAATATTTTAAGACAAAGGAAGTTTTTTCCTTTAATTCAGGCAGAAGCGCCCTTTATTTTATTTTAAAGGCTTTCGGCATTGAAAAAGATGATGAGGTTATCATCCAGGCTTTTACCTGTGTGGCAGTGCCCGAGCCGCTTATTTGGCTGGGAGCAAAACCAATCTACGCCGATATTGACCAATCTTTAAATATTGATCCCGGGCTTTTGGAAAAGCTTATCACTCCAAAAACGAGGGTAATTATTGTTCAGCATACTTTTGGAGTGCCGGCAAATATAAACGCGATCAAAAAAATTACCCGGAAATATAATTTGAGATTGATAGAAGACTGTTGTCATGCTTTAGGAGCTGAATATGAAAATAAAAAAACCGGTACTTTTGGCGATGCGGCTTTTTTTTCCTTCGGCCGCGATAAAGTGGTTTCATCGGTTTTTGGAGGAATGGCTATTTTTCCCAAAAAATATAAAAAAATATATTCTTATGCTCCGAGGGAGCTATACGGGCAAATAAGGATGCCGGTCAGGAAATGGATTTTAAAGCAGCTTTTGCACCCGCTAATATTCTCATTGGTTTTGCCGTTATACAACCTTGGTTTAGGAAAATTAATTTTAGCTCTCGCTTTGAAAATGGGAATTATTGTCAAACCGCTTGAGGAAGCGGAATTATCAGGCGGACATCCTGCGCATTTTCCGGCTCTTTTACCTAATGCTTTGGCTGTTATGATTGTTAACCAGCTTAAAAAATTGGAGAGATTCAACCGCCACCGGCAAACTTTAGCCACTGTTTATGCCCATAAATTGAAAGACTCAGTCAAAATAAAACTGCCTGCGGCAAATAGCGGAGCCATTTATCTGCGCTATAATATATTTCATCCGCAGGCAAATAATCTTTTGAAATTGTTCAAGGAGAAAGAGAAGATTATCCTGGGAAATTGGTATAAAAGCATCATTGATCCTGAAGGCGTAAATAAGGGGAAAGTGGGATACACTCCTCATTTATGCAAAAATGCGGAAGAAGCCGCGGAATTAAGCTTAAATTTACCTACCTGTCCTACCCTTAAAAAAGAGCAGGCGGAAAAAATAGCTGACCTTTTATTGAAATATGAAAATCATTGAAATTAAAAAGAAGGAAGATTGGGAAAATTTCATAAGAAATAATTCTCCCCAAGCTCTGTTTTCATCCTGGAGTTGGGGTAAGGTTTCAAAGTATACCTATTCGCGGCATGAAGCTGATTTTATCAGGTTGGGTTTAATCGACAAGGAATTAAACGGGATTTGCCAAATCCAAAAAATCAGCGCCAGGCGCGCAGCTTTCCTTCATTTAAGACATGGGCCAATCCTGTCAAAGTGGACGGAGGAGCGCTTTAAATTTCTATTGGAAAATGTTGTTGATTATGCCCGGAAGCTGAAGGTTTCTTTTATCAGAATCAGTCCTTTGATTGATGATAACCAAACCAACCGAAATTTTTTCCGTTTATTCGGTTTCCGCCCCAGTCCCATCCACCGTATGGACGGGGAGGTCTGCTGGGTTTTAGATTTGAATCTGCCAGAAAACCAGCTTTTATTGAATATGCGTAAAACTACCAGATATCTGATCAGGACTGCCGGAAAATGCGCGGTCAGCATAGTTAAAACGACCAATGAAGAGCGCCTGAAAAATTTCCTGAAACTTTATTCCCTTACCGCCAGGCGGCAAAAATTTATCGGACATGAAGGAATAAGGGAAGAATTCAGGCAGTTTGTCAAAGATAATCAAATTATGATTTTCGAAGGTTACTATCAAAAACAGCTTTTATCATCAGCCCTGATAATCTTTTATAACCGCCAGGCAATTTACCATCACAGCGCCTCCATACCCAGCAAGATTCCGGTAAATTATCTGTTGCAATGGGAAGTCATTCTGGAGGCAAAAAGAAGAGGCATGTCCGTATATAATTTCTGGGGTATTGCTCCTGAGGGCAAGCCAAGACATCCCTGGAGGAATTTGTCCCTGTTTAAAAAAGGCTTTGGAGGGAGAGAGGTAAATTATCTCCATTCGCAGGATTTACCAGTAAATAATTTCAAATACCGTATAAATTATTTAATTGAAAGTTACCGAAAAATAAGCAAGGGTTATTAAATCTGCCGTAATTTAGCTATAATAGGACATATGAAGAAATTAAGGGAGCATCATATCTCCTTTAAAAATGCCCTCAACGGCCTCAGGTGGTCATTTTCCAGCCAGCCTAATTTCGCGGTCCATTTTATATTATCAGCCTTTGTACTTTTCCTAGCCTGGTTTTTACGGATAGAGACGCTGGAAATTCTGGTTATTATTATGGTGATTGTTTTCGGATTAGGGGCGGAAATGGTCAATACCGCCATTGAAGCCATGACGGACATGATTACCAGGGAGTGGAGGCAGGAAGCTAAAATCGCCAAAGACGTGGCAGCCGGCATGATGCTCTTGTACGCCATCGGAGCCTTTATTGTCGGAGCATTTATCTTCCTACCTCGCCTGGCCGGCCTGATTTTATAGGAAAACAGATCTTATGGGTTTTATTCTCGGCGTTCTTATTTTATCTTTTTTAGTCAATGCGGTCACTATAGTGCCGTTTATCAACCTGTTATATAAAATTAAATTTAAGCGCCAGAAGCAGGAAACCCGCGATGCCCTCAACAAGCCGACTCCTATTTTCGATATGTACAACCGCAAGAAAGCCGGTACTCCAATAGGCGGAGGATTTCTTTTAATTATCAATACAACCCTGATTTACATTCTGAGTTTTCCCTATATGTATTATTTCTGGCTGCCTGTTTATTCCGTCTATCCCAATATAACTTCCGAAATTAAAATATTGCTTTTCGGGTTTATATCATTCGGACTGATCGGACTTTACGATGACATTAAAAAGATATTTTTCGGCCGCCAAGAAAATTTTTTTGGTCTAAGATTAAGACACAAGCTTTTTTTGGAAATCATCCTGTCGCTTTTGATCGCCTGGTGGCTGTATGCGGAATTAAAAATATCCATCATTAATTTTCCCTTTCACGGAATGATTGATCTGGGTGTTTTTTATATTTTATTTGCGGCTTTTGTGGTTGTGGCTTTTGCCAATGCCTACAATATTACGGACGGTCTGGACGGTTTGGCAACAGGCATCCTGCTGATAGCTCTTTTGGCTTTTTGGGTGATATCAGGTTCTATTTTGGATACTCCGATGACTCTTTTTATTGCCAGCTGGCTGGGCAGTATTTTGGCATTCCTCTATTTTAACGTTTATCCTGCCAGGATTTTCCTGGGAGATGTAGGCGCATTATCCTTCGGAGCCACCTTTGCCGTAGTCGGATTAATGCTGGGCAAGACTTTCTCACTTATTATCATCGGCGGTATTTTTGTCCTGGAAATATTTACTTCCTTAATTCAACTCTTAAGCAAAAAATACCTGGGAAAAAAAGTCATGAAAGTTGCTCCGTTCCACCTCTGGCTTCAATCGCGCGGCTGGCATGAATCTACTATCGTTTTGAGGGCGTGGCTGGCAACCATTGTCATGGCCATCGTCGGTTTATGGTTGGCTTTTATCACCTGAAGCGGAGGCTTTATTTAAGATGTATCTTCCTGGAAATGTCAAATTTTTCCGGCAGGAAAAAAAAATAGATTTTCTGCTGTTGGCTCTGGCGGTACTTTTTACCGCTTTTGGCTTGCTGATGGTCTATGAAGCTTCAAATATTCCCGCTTTTGAAACTTTCGGCAATAAATACCATTATGTCTCGGATCAATTTACTTCAAGCCTGATAGGCATAGGTGTTCTGGCGGCGGTTTACTTTTTTCCCCATAAAAAATATCTTCAGTTATCAGTGCCTCTTCTTTTGATTACCATTTTAAGTTTGGCAGCCGTTTTAATACCGGGTTTGGGTCTGAAGATTCTGGGAGCCAGGCGCTGGCTTAATTTGGGATTTATCAGCTTTCAGCCCTCGGAACTGGCAAAATTAACTTTGATTATTTATCTGGCATCGTGGTTGACCTCAAAGGAAAAAGGCAGGCTATTTTCTTTTGTTATCCTCCTGTCAATCATTGTGGGTTTGGTGATGCTGCAACCCGATCTGGGCACGGCTATTATTTTAACAGCTATTTTCCTGACGGTTTATTTCGTCTCTGCCGCGCCCTGGTGGCAATTTGTTCTGCTTTTACCCGGAGCCCTTATAGCTGTTTTGATTATGAGTATAATCTCCCCCTACCGCTATCAGCGCCTGATGACTTTTTTTAATCCCAATATTGATCCTTTAGGCTCTTCCTATCATATCCGTCAAATATTAATTTCGTTAGGGTCGGGAGGACTGAGCGGATTGGGTTTGGGCGCTTCGCGCCAAAAATACCAATATCTGCCGGAAGCGACAACCGATTCCATTTTCGCGATTATCGGTGAAGAACTCGGCTTTCTCGGTACTGCCTTTTTGATTTTTCTCTATTTAGTTTTTCTTTACCATATTTTCCGGATTGTCAGAAATGCCCCTGATAAAATGTCATTCCTTTTGGGAAGCGGCATCCTGGCTTTTTTCGGGTTCCAGATTATTGTCAATTTGGGCTCAATGGTTGCTCTCCTGCCTTTAACCGGTGTCCCTTTGCCTTTTATTTCATACGGCGGCTCCAGTCTGGTTGTTTCCTTGGCTTGTGTCGGTATTATATTAAATATCTCTAGGCAGATAGTCAGAAAAAAATAGTTATGAGACCTTTTAAAGCAGTTATTTCAGGCGGACATCTGACTCCGGCAATTGCCCTGATTGAGAATTTAGAAAAGCGCGGTTTTTCTCTTTTTTATTTCGGCCGCAAGTTTGCCATGGAAGGCAGCCAATCTGCTTCATTTGAAAGGAACTATGCCCGGAAATACAGGCTTCAGTTTATTGAAATAGACAGCGGAAAATTTCCCCGTTATTTTACCTGGTATTATTTTTTATCATTGTTTAAAATTTTCTCCGGTTTCTGCCGCTGTTTCCTTTATTTGCTGAAAATCCGGCCGGATATTATCGTTTCCTTCGGCGGTTTTTTGAGTTTTCCTTTGTCTTTAGCCGGAAAAATTCTAGGTATTCCGGTAGTAATTCATGAACAGACAAGAGTTTTCGGGTTATCAAACAGAACTATAGGAAAAATTGCCGATAAAATCTGTTTGTCATATAATCCGACTTTAAAAGTTCCCAGTCATTTAAAAACCACGGTTACAGGTATACCTTTGCGCCGGTCCATTTTAACTCCGGTAAAATATTTTGTTCCGGGTAATAAGGAGAAACCGCTGATTTATATAACCGGTGGCAGCCAGGGATCGCAATCGATAAACCTTTTTTTACTTAAAGTTATTCCGCTGTTTTTAAAAAAATACAGGATTATTCATGCGGTCGGTCAAAGCCAGTCGGAGTCAGTTTTCCAAAAAATCAAATCCTTTAAAAATACTTTGCCTTTAAATATAAAGGAGGATTATACTATAGAAAAATCAGTTGAACCGGATAAGGTGGGCAGTATTTTAAGACAGGCTGATCTGGTTATCAGCCGTTCAGGGGCCAATACCGTTGCCGAATTATGTTTTTTCCGCAAAAAAACCATACTTATTCCCTTGCCGTGGTCGGCTGAATCAGAACAGAGAGAAAACGGACTCTTTCTGGTAAAAACGGGTCTAGCTAAGATTCTTGATCAAAACAAACTGACTCTGTCTTTATTAAAAGAAGCAATTGAAGAAATGATGATTTTACCTTATGAGCCTAAGAAGAGTGATGTAAAATTAATATTTGACCCCCGGGCAGAAAATCTGGTTTCTGAAATCGAAACTTATTTAATTAGGTGAAAAGACGTATTCGAGTTTTATGGGCACTTCCGATTTTGCTGACGGTATTTATTTCCGGAATATTGTTTTTATCTGATTTTTTCCGGATAAAAAAAGTTATCGTTATTTCCAACTATACAGAAATCCGGGGTTTAAGCCAGTTATTTTCGGAAAACTACCTTTCCCTAAACGAGGAAGTTACGGCTCAAAAATTATTAACCGTTAATCCCTTAATAAAAAATATTAAAATCAGCAAAACATTTCCTCAAACTTTGACTTTAAATGTATTCTGGCGCAAGCCGCAGGCAAAAATCTTATTAGACGATAAAATTATTCTTATCGATGAAGAAGGCAAAGCGTCAGTGGGATATCCGGACGGATTAACGGAAATAGCGGGCACGAAAATTACTCTTCCTGCTTCAGGCGGTACAGATTGGCGGATACTCAAGTCGGTAAATTATATTACTGTTTTGTCAAAATCCAGCATAAGGGTAAATAATATCTACATTTTTGATGAGGAGTCTATTTTTATTTTGGAGCTGGCTGATGGTGAAGAAGTGAAGATTCCTTTTCAGACCGACCCGGATCAAGTTTCGGCCTCTTTACAAGTAATAATCTCTAGGTTTAGAATAGAGGGGAAATTCATTTCCAGTATCGATTTCCGTTTTGACAAGCCCTTGGTAGTTTTAAAGAATGAATAAAAAAATTTAACGGCAGACTTTTTTTAAAATGAATAAAAAAATAATCGCCGGAATCGATATCGGCAGCTCCAAAATAACCACCCTGATAGCCTCTGTCCCGGAAATCGGATTAGTAAATATTATGGGTGTATCCACTAATCAGAGCCGGGGAATCCGCAAGGGTCAGATTGTTGACATCGAAGAAGCCACGAGCGGAGTCGTCCAAAGTTTGGAAGCAGCTGAAAGGATGGCCGGTTATTCCATATCCTCTGCTTTTTTCTCAATCGGCGGAGCGCATATTGCATCACAGAATTCCCATGGTGTGGTAGCGGTGGCTGAACCGAACAAAGAAATTACTCCGGATGATGTGCGCCGGGCAGTTGAGGCTGCCAGGGCAGTTTCTCTGTCTTCAACCAGAGAGATCCTCCATGTAATTCCGCGGGAATTTATCGTGGACAGCCAGGAAGGTATCAAAGATCCGGCCGGCATGACCGGGGTGAGGCTGGAAGTAAACACGCATTTAATCACAGCCGGTTCGACCAGTTTGAGGAATCTGGAGAAATGCGCTTCACTAGTTGGGGTCGATGTAGACGGTTTTGTTTTTAACGGACTGGCGGCAGCGACTTCGGTTTTGACGGAAACAGAAAAAGAATTAGGAGTGGTCTTGGTGGATTTAGGAGCCGGTACTATGGATATCTGCATATTTATCGACGGAGCACTGGCCTATTCCTCGGTCTTACCGATTGGTGCCAGGAATATTACCAATGATTTGGCTATAGGCTTAAGAATTTCTTTGGAAAGCGCTGAAAAGATCAAAATCTTATTAAACCAAAAAGTCAATCAGCCGGCATCCCCGGAAAACCTCCATTTCTCATCTGAGCCCCAGGCACCTCCCAAACGTGAAAAATACCGGGAGGAGGCAGATGATATTGATTTAACCTCTCTGAATTTGACGGAAGGGGTCAATAAAGTCTCCAAAAAAACGCTGATAGACGGTATTATCAAACCGCGCTTGAATGAAATTTTTACTATGGTGGGCTTGGAAATTAAAAAAAGCGGCTTCGGCGGATTAACTCCCGCAGGGTTGGTTGTTTGCGGCGGCGGAGCCGATACAATGGGCATCATTGAAGCAGCCAGGCGCAACCTGGCTATGCAGGTCAGGATCGGTACTCCCAATAATATTACCGGACTGATTGATGAAATCATCCATCCTTCATATGCGGTAGCATCAGGTTTGATACTTTACGGTGCTAAATCAGGCATTGTCAGTAAAGAAAAGTTTAATTTGGGAAAACTGTCAAAATATGTGGATGCTGTGCCTGTACAGGGGGTTGTCAAGAAAGTCGTTGATTTGGTAAAATCTTTTCTCCCGTAGGGAATATAATAAAAATAAAAACTTATGCTCATTAAACCGGATATTGCCAGATTCGCCAAAATAAAAGTAGTCGGTATCGGCGGAGGAGGCTGTAATGCGGTCAGCTCCATGATTTCCTCAACCCAAATTACGGGAGTTGATTTCATCGGCGTTAACACAGATGCCCAGGCTCTCTTAACCTGCCAGGCTCCGGTCAAAATCCAAATCGGTGATGATTTGACCAAAGGTTTAGGAGCAGGTGGAGATCCGGAGATCGGCCGGCAGGCGGCTGAAGAATCAAAGGAAAAAATCAGGGAAGCTTTGGTTGATTCGGATATGGTTTTTTTAACCTGCGGAGAAGGCGGGGGAACCGGTACCGGAGCCACACCCATCATTGCCGAAATTGCCCACGAAGCCAATACTTTAACTGTCGCGGTAGTCACCAAACCCTTTTCCTTTGAAGGCACAAGAAGAATGCTGGCAGCTGAAGAAGGGATTTTAAACCTCAAGGATAAAGTCGATACCCTGATTGTCATTCCCAATCAGAGAATTCTGGATGTAGTTGATAAAAAAATGACTTTGGTTGACGCTTTTAAAATAGTTGATTCGGTTTTAGGCCAGGGAGTGACCGGCATTTCAGACCTGATCACAATGCCTGGGCTGATCAATGTCGATTTTGCCGATGTCAGGACGATCATGAAGAGCGCCGGATCAGCACTCATGGGTATCGGGACCGGAGTCGGCGAGAACCGTGCCGCCTCGGCTGCACGAATGGCTATATCCTCGCCTCTTCTGGAAATTTCCATTGACGGAGCCAAGGGTGTTCTCTTTAATATCACCGGCGGGTCAGACCTGACTATGACCGAAGTGGATGAAGCCGCCAAACTGATTGCGGCAGCTGTTGATAATGATGCCAATATCATCTTCGGCGCCACCATCGATGAGCAGATGGTTGATCAGGTGAAAATTACGGTGGTCGCGACAGGCTTTGATGAAACTAAAAGAAGACTTCAGGAACTGTCACTTAAAAGCGAACCGATCGTGGAAGGAACCGATTCATCAGAAAGCGCTTCAACCCCTGCTCCCTCCAATAACGGTGAAGAGGATGAATGGGACATCCCCGCATTCCTGAGACAGGGGAAACACTAGGACGGCATACTGGAGATATTCTTTCATCCTGTTATTTCTAAAATGAAATCAAACTCTCTGTTTATTTATTTTCTTGATGTATGATTGAAGCTGACAACCAACCAGAAAATCTTGACCTGCTATACCTAACTCTGTTGTTTTCGCTTGTGAACCGAAATAAGTGTGATTTGTTGTGCCAACAAACCACCAAAACTGTCCCGCATTCTCCATCAATATAAATTTAGCATGAAATTGGTTACCTGTTGGTTGATAGATATTATAATCAATTCCATTCGTATCCCTCTGAAAACGATATTTGGAGGCAATTTTTGTTAGACTATGAGGAATTTTTTTGAGACTTTCAATTTCATACGGTCTATTTATCAGCATATTAACTTCGCATCCATTCATCGATGCTTCACGTATTGAATTCACCAATTCATCAGGATGCCAAGATGATACTATCCACAATGTTGTTTCAGGTTGTATTCTTTTTATTATTTCTTCTTCTGCATATTTTGAAAGATATCCTTCAGTTGTATTTCCAGAATCAAATACTAAATCAAGCCCATTAACAGCCTGTTTCCATTTGTTTGGACCATTTTCAAAATCCCAAAATGCTATGATTTTCATCATTTGCACAATTTCTGGTTGTGTTATTTTGATAAACATTTCCTCTCTGTTAAAAGATGGTTCCGCAAAATCGAAACAAGATAGATAGGCTTCTTCTCCCAATAAAATTATCCTTACATGATTTCTGCCAATAAAAGAACCTGCAAAAGGAAAATCTGTATACCGCTCATGAGTATATCTGACTTGACTAATATTATCGTGATCTCCAAAATCTCTAAAATATTTATTAAAATCATTTCTCGCACTTGAATCTACATTTATTATTATTCTAGAGGTATTCGAATTTAACAGTCTTTCAAATAAATTATTACATCTTTCTCCAGGGACAAACTGTCTTGACTGGAGAATTAAGTGAGGATAAGCTGTGTTCGTTCGTAATTTGCTGCTTATTTCTTGTGTTACCTCGTTAAGTGACAATAGACTTATACCGCAATCTTGAAATATTGCTTTAGGTTCCTCTAATCTGAATTGTTCAAACATATGCTGGGTGGAATTATACAATTTTTTCTTATTTTATCAACCTAAATATCAACCTAATTTTTTTCTTAAATATTTTTATAAAACCTGATATCTTTTTAATCGTCCTGTTAAGACATAGATATGAGTTTTTTGTTAGTAGATTTTCAGAAAGATATTGAAATTATAAGCTGACGATGAATGGGACATCCCCGCCTTCCTGCGCCAAGGCAAGCATTAAGACGTCCAAATACACTATCCCTCTCAAATCCACACCGGTGATTGTACGACTAATTTTTATTTTTGAATATATTTAGTAAAAAAATGAAATCACTATTTATCTGAGAGTATTGTTATATAAACCAAAAAGGTGAAAAAATTGATTAAGAATTTTAAATTTGCTATATAAGTGCCCAGGTCCAAACACATCCCGTAGACTTCATTAACTATGAACGGCAGGTATAATGGTGCCTCTATGAAAGCTCATTTCATTCTTCCGGGA
>MFJU01000026.1:0-23668 GCA_001779315.1 Candidatus Gottesmanbacteria bacterium RIFCSPLOWO2_01_FULL_42_22
CAAAATCTTCGGCACTAATTTTTTTAGCGGATAAAAATAACCGCGCTTGTCAACCAGTGTGGGAATAAATTTTTTGTCTTCGGCAGATTTACCCTCAACCAGATTGAGGTGCAAACCGACTCCGATATGTGGTTTCTGCCTTACCAGATCTGCCAGAGTCTTTAACCGTTGTTTGTTCGTCAAATTAATCAGCACCGAGACGCTTCTGATCTTGCCAAGACGCAATAACCGGATAATTTTTTTATCCGAATACATTTTATATCCGTAATCGTCACTGTGGATTGTTATCATATTATTTAAATTCCACCGTCCCAGGAGTCACTTCGTGCCACCTGGGAGGAGGAATTTATTTGCCACCGTCCCAGAGGAGAAGTTGTTTCTTACATAAATAACTGGGCGATATAGTTGACCATAGCTTTCTGAATGCGGTGGGCATAAGGCAGTTTGGCTTCTTTCGGAGTTAAATTGAGACTGATAAGTGTCATGAATTCTCCGGTCACTTCCCGCAAACGGACCAGGAAGGGAAAGCGGCTATTCCTTAATTCCTGCAAATTGACCGGTATTTCTTTGAAAGAATGACCATCCAAAGCTATCCTGATCATAAGTTCACTGTCAAAAAAGTGGTTTTGGCAGACAATATCTTTAATGTATCTGTCTACAATTTCTTTTTTTAAGGCTTTCAATCCGTGCGTATCGCTGATTCTTACCGGAAACCTCAAGTTTATAACTTTTTCCAAAATCCGGCTTAACAGCCTTCTTTTTATGGGACGCAAATCGCGGGCTCCGTCAATATTCTTGGAACCGATGACAAAATCATAAGTTTCGAGCAGTTTATCCGCTTGTCTGATAAATTCTAGATCCCAGAAATCAATATCGAATTGGAAAATAACCTGATATTTAGCTTTCAGAAGGCCGGCTTTAAAGGCCAAACCGTATGAAGGCTGTTTGATTGAAACTACCTTTATTCGTTTATCTTCAGAAAGCCTGGAGGCTATTTCGGCTGTATTATCGTAACTGCCGTTTTCAACCAGGATTATTTCAAATTGGATTTCCGGGTATAAGGATTCAATACCGGCTAATATCCTCTCTGTCTGCCTTTTCAGCAGTTTCTCTTCGTTATAGACCGGTATGATGATTGATAAGGATTTCATGGGCAAGACTCAAAGGCAGAAGCTTGACTTAAATTTTTTGAGACTTTTTTCTCAACCAAAATCCTAATGAGAGAGCTGAGGCTAAACCGCTTAACATTAAAGGATCAGCACCGGCTTCCGGTACTTGAGGAACTTCCATTTCCTTTTCAATACAGAATTGGCTTTCATCACTATCGGATTTATTTCCAAAAACCGCTTCGACTAGGTTGACAGGGCAGATGACGTTCTTCTCTTCCGGTAAGGTTGCCTGATGTGATACTCTGGCTTTAAGTTCGAACGTTCTGGTATCGCCCGGCTCCAAATCTTCAACTTTAAAAGTCATTTTCCCGGTTTCTGAATCATAGTTTCCCGGACCGGTCATGAAATCAACAAAGTCAGGAAGTGAATCAGTAATTTCAACAACATCCAATCTTTCATCAGAAGGATTTTGGACCTTAATTTGGAAATAAACTATATCCGTAGGTCTATATTTAGGATCGGTCGGTCCGAGATGATCAACGAAAGAACCGCTGGCCGGATTCTTAACCATTTTATCGATAATGACCTCACCCTCTTTGGGGGCAATGACGCCACCGCCGTAAACAGGGGAACCGTAAGGAGCACCGCCGTAAATGGTAACTGAGCCTTTTGTTTCTTCGACGGCTTTTTCTTCCTCAGGTGTAGGAGACGGCTGTTGGTCTCCGGCTGCTGAAATTGAAAACGGAAAACCCAGGAGTACAGTTATAAAGGCCAAAAAAAAGCCTGCCCGTAAAAGAGATTTCTTCATATTTTTATCTTAAATTAGGCAGTAATTTAAGTTGCGGCGGATTATAGCAGACTAAAATGGAGTTGTCAAGCTCTATAGGCTGTCACAAAGCCTCAATTTCTTCTTTAAGCTTTTTTACGTCATCTGTTGAAAGCTTAAGCAGGTCGAAAGCCAGGTTGTTGTCTGCCAGATCCCGGCATAAAACCAGATGGTTATTCAGTAGAAGATGCTTCTGGAGGTTGTTAAGAGTGGTTAGCACAGTCACGGGATGGAGTTTTTCTTTTTCAATCATTTCCTGCAGGTTGCCTTTCTCCGGATAGCCCCAACTGACGATCCTAATCCCCATGCATTGGGCATAAGCTATCGCGTCGGTCGTGCATTTGGTATTGGTTACCAGCCAGACTTCCTTAAGTTTTGTAGCATTGTCCCGGTTGATCCAGCCGACCGTCAGGTCCTGGTACCTGGCCATGACGTAAAGTGCCACTTTAATATCCGTCCGGCTGCCTATGCGGTTGTGGAATTTGCACTCGATCATGATTTTTTGGTTGTCTTTCTCAGCCAGTACATCAACCTCATGGGAAACGCAAAGCCCGGGCAGGATGACATCGGTTTCAGTTTTATAGCCATGCCGGTTCAGGATTGAGGCTATAAAACTCTCAAAGGGAAATCCGGTCGGTCCCAAATCCATAATAGCCTGCTTTAGGGAATAACGGCTGCCGGAATGGGGATAGGGGGATTTGCCTAAATATTCCAGAATATGCCGGTATATCTCGGAGGTAGGCATATCCTGATAGAGCTTTTCCCGGATATGCTCCACAGCTTCCCTGCGCAGCTTTTCCGGCACCCCGGCCCGCTGGATGGAACGCAGAAGCTTTTCCTCACTAAAATTCTCTGCTTGACCGCTGGCCTTGACTATCCTTATATCGGACATTACTATCATTATGGCAAATACGGAACGGTTTTTGAACCCCTCTTGACAACCGCCGCAGATTTCATTATCACTTAATAAAACTTACATATGCTGTTTAATATTTTACTTTTTACCGTTCTGGGAAGCATTTTTTCCCTGATTGGAGGTCTATTTCTTCTAACCAGAAAACAGCTTTCTGAACAGGTTATACTGATCCTGACCAGTTTTGCCGCCGGAGTTCTACTGGCAACCGCTTTTTTTGACCTCTTTCCCGAAAGCCTGGAATCAGATTTTAAAACCTCCACTATTTTCAGTTTCGCCCTGGCCGGCATTGTCATTTTTTTTATTTTCGAAAGATTTTTTTTATGGTACCACCACCACCATGGCTCCCACCAAGGCATACACCCCTCGACCATACTCATCAGTGTCGGAGACAGCATTCATAATTTTATTGACGGAGTGGCTATAGCCGGGGCGTTCCTGGTCAGTTTTCCGTTAGGCATTATCACTTCAATTGCAGTGGCCGCCCACGAAATTCCCCAGGAAATCGCCGACTTCTCCGTCATGCTGGCCGAAAAAGTCAATAAAAAGAAAATCATCATATTTAACCTGCTTTCTGCCGGTGCTTCTTTGATCGGAGCCATCGGCACCTATTTTTTGGCTGAAACGATTACCGGTTATTTGCCCGTCATTATCGCTTTTACCGCCGGGATGTTTACTTATATCGCTTCGTCCGATCTCATTCCGGAACTGCACCGCTCCTCTACCGATAAAAAACACGAGGCCTGGCAGCAACTATCGGCCTTTCTGGCTGGAATTGCCCTGGTCTTTGTCGTAAAATCGCTCCTAAATGAAGGCTGATAGCAATCTGGAACAGGATATAAGAGAACTTAAAGTTATTGTCTCTGATAAACTACACCGCCTCACCCAGTTTCAAAAAGATTTCTCCCGCTTCAAGGGGTATTTATCAACTGAAGAAAAAAAACTCACTTCGGAAAAAACACATAAGCTGATTGAAAAATTTGCTGATTTTCTAAAACGAAGCCCGCGAGACAGAAACGCTTTGAGACTGCTTGTAGCTGATTTCGCTTCTTTGATGATTGCTTCAGACTGGCAGTCTCCCTCGTACGACTTTTCCCTTTATTCTCAAGCCGGCCGGCAGACCGGTAAAATCACGGGAACTGTCAATGACTATAAACGGGATGTGCACCTGGATGAAAGGGCGTATGAAAAAGAATATATCCGGCAATATATCGATGCCCGCTTCAAATTCCGCTTGAGCGCCTTCCTGGTTGCGAGCGGCCAGGCTGCCTTTCAAACCATCCTGACCTATCTGCAGTCTGAAGGAAAGCTTAACGGAAATGTTCTTTGCGGCCAAGCATCTTATTTCCAATATAAACAGATTCTCCAGGGAATTTTCCGAAATAAGCTGATTGAAGTTGCTGAAGATGATACGGCTAGAATTTTAGCTTCGATTAAAAAAACCAAACCGAAAGCGGTTTTTCTGGATTCTTTATGCAACTCAAGCCAAATCGCCGTACCCGACATTGCAGCGATCATGAAATTTATTTACCGGGAATGCCGTGAAGAGATTTATTTCATCATCGACAACACTTGCCTTTCCGTCTATTGCCAACCTTTTAATTGGCGGACAAATAACCGTAATGTGCATCTTCTAACTTTTGAAAGCCTGAACAAGTACCACCAGTACGGACTGGACCGGGTAACTGGCGGTATAATCGTTTGTGAAGAGCGCGATGCTGCCGGAATCTATGAATACCGCAAGCATGCCGGCACCAATATGACTGATTTCTCCCTATTTTGTTTGCCGTCTCCAGACAGGAAGCTATTGGAAAACAGGTTAAAACGGCATCAGAGAAATGCTTGTGTATTGGCAGAATTTTTAGACAGTGGGAAAGTGCAGGTCATTTATCCGGGTTTACCGCAACATCCAGGCTATCCGATCCTGAAAAACAGAGGCTTTTTCGGCAGTTTTCTGAATCTTTCTTTTAAAAATAACCATCCCATATATTTTAAGAAGATAATATCCAGGACAATTGATATTGCCAAAAAAGAAAAAGTAAACCTGGCAGCCGGCACCAGTTTTGGTTTAAATACCACCAGAATCTATCTGACTTCCCTGTGGACTAAATACGGCCAGCCTTTCTTAAGGATATCTGCTGGTACGGAGACAGAAGAAAATTTGGGAAAACTTAAAAGAGTCTTCAAAAAAGCCCTGGATTAGTTTTATACTTATTAAATGCTGCCCGTATTTGAAAAGCTGCTGCCCTATAAAATTACCTTCCATTCGGTAAGATTGCCGCTAACCGACCTTCACTATATGAAGTACGGCACGGGAAAACCCCTGATTATCTTTCCGGCTACCATTTCCAGGCTCCATAACTGGACTAATCTCCTTCAGTTTATGGGAGACAAATTTACTTCTTATTTTTTTGAACTGCCGGGTCACGGAGGCTCCAGTTCTTTCCGTGTTCCTTTTAAAAGCGAACTGGTGGCCAGGACATTTGCCGATTTTGCCGATTACCTGAAACTGGAAACTGTCAATGTTATGGGCTTTTCTTTCGGAGGAATATTAACCTTAAAGACTGTCATGGCATATCCTGAACGGGTACGCTCCCTCATACTCTTTGCACCCTGTGTCTCCTATAAAGCTGTCCGTTTTTCCCAAAACCGGATGGCGGTACTTCGCAGTTTACTTCCCTTAATATCCAAGACTCAAGTCCAGAAATTGCTACTTCGGACAGCCCATAACGAAAAGACTGTCAATCTCCTGATTGATTTTCTAAAGTTTATAGGGCACCTGGAGAGAACCATGGAGATCAGAAATACCCTCCTTAAATTACCGGCTGATACTTTAAACACGGTCATTGCGGAAATCCGGGAAATTCTGACTGTTGATTTTGCGCAGGAAGACTGGAGCCGTGCGGGGAAAATACCGTTATATTTCGGCATGTCCGTCAATGATCCCCTTTTGAACTTTCAGTTTACCCTTGATTTTCTGAAAAGCAGATTTAATAATTTCAAATCCACCTCATTCGATTTTCCATTCCACCAGCTGCCGAAGGAATACGATTATCAGTATCTGAAAAAAAACATGGGGGGACTTTTGAGGTCATTGGATCAGGGAATTTCCGGATAGTGGCACTTCTTCCATTTTTTGCCGGAACCGCAGGGACACTGATCGTTACGGCCAAGCTTTCTTTGCCCCCCGAAGCCATGGCGAAGGGGGGTTGGGTTGGTGGTTTTCTTCCTTTCTTTTTCCGCTTCCCGGCTGATGGCTGTCTGCTGTTCCCTTTTAACAGCCTGAGCCTGGTCGGGCGTTAACTGCACTTCAACCCTGAAAATCCGGTGGGCAATATCAAAATCAACTGAGGAGACCAACCGCTCGAACATGGAAAAGGCTTCATTTTTGTACTCAACCAGAGGGTCCAGCTGGCCATAACCGCGAAGTCCTATGCCTTCGCGAAGATCATCAATGGCATCCAGATGGTTCATCCACAGATTATCAACAACGGACAGGCAAACCCATTTCTCCACCTGCCGGAAAACAGGTTCGGTCAGCTGTTTTTCCCTTGAGGTATAAGTATCCGCGGCGACTTTAACAAGAAAAGCGGATAATTCGTCCGGATTCTTCATTTTAGCGGTCTGCTCAACTAGTCTTTTCTGGGATTCGGGATCAAACGGAATGATAGAAACAAATTCCTGGATAATTTTGGCATGCTCCTCGCTAGAAACTCCTTCGGCAAAATAGAGCTTAACCAAGTTCTCCAATTGCGATTTGATTTTCTCCAAAATCATTTCCTTCAGATTTTCTCCAGTGACAATCTGGCGGCGCAATTTATAGATAATTTCCCTTTGTTTATTTAAGACGTCATCATATTCCACTAAATGTTTGCGGGTGTCAAAATGGAAACCCTCGACTTTAACCTGGGCCTGTTCAATAGCCCGGGAAACCATACCGTGTTCCAAAGGCACGTCCTCCGGCAATTTAAAAATAGTCATCAGGCGGGCCACCTGGTCACCGCCGAAAAGCCGCATGATATCGTCATCCAAAGCCACAAAAAAGCGGCTTACTCCCGGATCTCCCTGCCGGCCGCTTCTGCCTCTCAACTGGTTATCAATCCTTCTTGATTCATGCCTTTCCGTGCCTAAGACAAAGAGACCGTCCAGAGAGACGACCTCATCATGGCTTTTTTTCCACTCGACATAAGTTTTTTTATCATCTTTGTCAGGCGGAGCACCGCCTAAGATAATATCGACTCCGCGGCCGGCCATGTTGGTGGCTACCGTCACCGCGCCTTTTTTGCCGGCATCCCTGATGATGGATGCTTCCTTTTCATGGTTTTTGGCATTTAACAGATTATGAGGTACACCTTTTCTTGTTAAAAGTTCAGACAACAGCTCATTTTTTTCAATGGAGGTTGTGCCTACCAATATCGGCTGGCCACTCTTATGTACCGATTCTATGGTTTCGGCCACCGCATTAAATTTTCCCCGCGCTGTTTTATAGACCAGATCGGGCATATCTTTCCTGACCATCGGCTTATGCGTCGGAATAATCACCACATCTAGTTTGTAGATTTTGTGAAGCTCCTCTGCTTCTGTGGAAGCCGTACCGGTCATACCGGCCAGTTTCTGGTACATACGGAAATAATTCTGTAAAGAAACGGTAGCCAACGTCTTTGACTCCTGCTGGATGGCAACACCCTCTTTGGCTTCGATAGCCTGATGAAGCCCTTCGGAAAACCGCCTGCCGTGAAGCATGCGGCCTGTAAATTCATCGACAATAACGACCGAGCCGTCTTTAACGACGTACTCCTTGTCTTTTTGAAAAAGGGTCCTGGCTTTCAAGGCAGCTTCTAAATGATGGACAGTGGTAAACTCCTTTTCATAAAGATTGTCCACTCCCAGCATTTTCTCGACTTTTGAGATACCTGCTTCCGTCAGATGGGCGGTGTGCAATTTTTCGTCGACAACATAATCTTCTTCATGAGTCAGCCTCTCGACCATTTTGGCATAATCGTAGTATTTTCTGGTCGGTTCAGAATCAGGGGCGGAAATAATATGGGGTGTTCTGGCTTCATCGATTAAAACCGAGTCAACTTCATCGACAATGGCAAAGTGAAAATCCCGCTGGACCATTTGCGAACTTTCGGAAACCATATTGTCCCGAAGGTAATCAAAGCCGAACTCGCTGTTGATGCCGTAAGTCACGTCAGCTTCATAAGCCTGCCTTCTGGTCACCGGTTTAAGATGCAAAAGGCGCCAGTCATTGGCGCTTTTATCGGAATAATCAGGATCGTAGATAAAGGATTGGTCATGGATCATCGAGGCCGTGGTCATGCCCAGCAGATGGAAAATCGGTCCCATCCAACCTGAGTCACGGCGGGCCAAATAATCATTGACAGTGACCAGATGCGTGCCGCGGCCGTTCAAAGCATTGAGGTATAAAGCCGGAATGGCCGATAAGGTTTTACCCTCGCCGGTTTTCTGCTCCGCGACCGCTCCCCGGTGCAAAGTCAGGGCAGCCATCATCTGGACATCATAATGCCTCTCACCGATGGTCCGCGCGGAAGCTTCCCGGACAAGTGCAAAGGCCATGGCCAAAAGCTCATCAAGGGTTTCTCCATTGGCAAGCCTATTTTTCAATTCAGCGGTTTTTTCTACGAACTGCCCGTCTTTCAGCTTTTTCACTTCTTCCTCAAAGGAATTTATTCCAGCAACAATGTTATTCAGCCTGTTAATTTCTTTCTGGTTGGAATCAAACAGCTTCGAAACGAATTTAAACATAGATCATATATTTTAACATAAAATCAGGATCCGGCTGAACTTGTATTTTACGATGACTGAGACTTGTCCAAAGACATCACGGCAAAGTCCTTCGAAATCCCGGAATTCCCGAACATCTGCCGCTTTAAAATGGCTGTTGTAGACGGCTAATCCCTCATCTGTTAGGCCTTTTTTCAGAAAAGATAAAAAATCTTTTTTGCGGAAGATTTCAGGATTGTGTTTACCGATAAAGAGATCTGTCACAATCAGATCATATTTCCGGCGGTTTTTTTTCATATATTTATAAGCATCGGCCTGAATTATTTGCAGTTTGGGAATTTGACGGATATTAAAAAAATTTTCAGCCGCCTCAATCATGACCGGATCCAATTCCACACATGCCATCTTTATGCCCGGGTATCTGCCGGCTAAAATTCTCAAGACATCCCCGCCACCCAGTCCTAAAACTAAGGAATTTCGGATTTCGGATTTCGGATTTCGGATTTTATTAAAGGCTTTCTCCCACATACCCGTAATAGTCCCTCCCGTCTGTTCTGCTCCTCCGGCATAAACAATCTTTTTACCGTTTCTGTTTACGACTCTGATTTCCCTGTTAATTTTTGACTTAAAACGAAGAATATTTTTACGCGGAAAAAGACTGGGGAAAATCATGCTTTTTATTTATTATCGATATTGGTTTAAGGCTCTATAGCAATCTTGCCAGAAAATTAACTTGACAAGCAACTTCACTTATGTATCATGAATACAATGCATCGATATTAGCATATCATGAAATCATCTGCCGCATCCCTGCAATCCATCATTAATTTTCCCCAACTGAATAAAATAAACCAGCCGAAGGTTGAATTGCCGCCGATAAAAGTCAACGGAGTGGCAAAAATTTCCGCCCAGGACAGGGATTTCGGAATTCAGGTAAATATTAATAATAAAAGTTTCCGCTTAAGATATCCGACCGGTATTTGGAACAGGTTTCCTAAAACCCACCGCCGGATCCTGTCGGAAAATATCGGTTTCAGCCATACCTTTCACCTGCCGTATGTTTTTACCTCCTTGAAAAAAATGCTTTACAACATCCCGGTTCCCTTATCAGAAGCTTTTCTTTTTAAAAGCATGTCTCTTTCCCTGCCGTCAACAGCCATGATGAATGATTACAAAGAGGAAAAATTGACATCGGCGCTTTTACGGCGCCTGTTTGAAGTTGATTATATTTATACTAACAAAAAAACTGACATTCCTCCATATAACCGCACCAGTTTTTCCGACCATGCCATCATGCCTTTTACCTTCGGCAAGGACTCCCTCCTGACTTTTGCCCTGTCCCGCGAATTGGGAATTAAAACCCATCCTATCTATATTATGGAGCCGGAATTTCTCTTTGAAGCAGCTGTTAAAAAACAGCTGGCCAAGCAGTTTCGTAAGGAATATAGGGTCAAAATCTATTTCCTGAAAAACAGCCTGGGGAAATTGAGGGATCCGGGAGGTTGGCACGGCTGGGAACTGCAGCTGACGCAATATTCTCTGATGTTGCTCCCATACGTTTATGCTAAAAAAGCCGGTTTTATTTTTTTCTCCAATGAACAAAGCTGTAATGATTCGATTGTCGACGGGGAAGGCTTTCGCTGCAATCCTGTTTTTGAACAATCCCACTCCTGGCTTTTACAAAACAGTCTGATGACTTCAATTGTCGGCGGCAATTCCCTCTCAATCGGTTCGCTCCTGGAACCGTTGTATGAACTGGCTATCATGAAAATACTCCATCACCGCTATCCGGAAATCGGCAAATACCAGAGCTCTTGCGATTTGGATGCTCTGCCGAGATCCGGAGGCCGCTGGTGTGAAGATTGTTCCAAGTGCGGACGGATTTACATCTTTTTATTGGCTTTGGGCATAAATCCTAAAAAAGTCGGTTTCAAATATGACCTCTTATCCCTAAAATACCGCAAACTTTATGGAATTTTTTCCGTGGGAAATATAAAGGATTATTACGGCTATGATGCCAGCGGTGCCGGTAATGACGAACAGACTTACGCCTTTTATCTTGCATACAACAAAGGCTACAAGGGGCCTTTGATGACCCTTTTTGTCCGCAAATACCTCAAATATGCCAGGAAAAATGAGCGAAACTTCCGGAAAAAATTTTTCGGCATCCACTCAACCAAAACAATCCCCAAAGAGTTAAAATCCCGGGTACTCAATATTTTCCGTCATGAACTGAAAAACTTGCAATAGAGGTCGAGGGAAAAATAAAATTATACTGAAGATGCCTCTCAAAATTGGTTTAACCTACGATTTGGAATCGGATTACCCGGCTGACCCTGAAAATGCGCCTGATGCCAACTCCGAATTTGATTCAGTCAGGACCATCAAAGCTCTGAAAAAAGGCATCAAAGATGCGGGTTATATTTTGATTGATTTCGGCAATTTCGGGAATTTATTAAAAATCAGGGAAAGCCTGAAGAGCCGGGCAGATATTGTTTTTAATATCAGCGAAGGCATAAAAGGCAGAAACCGCGAGGCACAGATACCCATATTGCTTGAGTATTTGAATATTCCCTATATCGGTTCGGATGCCCTCGCCATGTCCCTGACTTTGGATAAGGTTTTGACTAAGCAGATTTTAATTGTCAATAAAATTCCGACTCCCTTTTTTTTCGTTTATGAAAAAGCTGCCTTTAACAATTTGAAATTAAATTTCCCTATGATTGTCAAACCGCGCTGGGAAGGATCTTCAATGGGGATTAATTCCAAATCTGTTGTTTATTCAAAATCTGAACTGGAGAAAAGGGCAAATTTCATCATGAAGCAATACCGTCAGCCGGCATTGGTGGAAGAATTTATCATAGGTTCGGAATATACGGTCCCTGTCATCGGTAATTCGCCTCCGGAAACATTGGAGCCTTTGAAAGTAAAATTAAACGGAATGGAAATGGACAATAACGTTTTTGATAATTCGTTTATTAGGTCGGAAGGGATAGACTACGTTCCCCTAACCGGCAGGGAGAAATTGAAAAATAAACTGCGCGCATTGGCATTGAAAACTTACAATTGTGTGGAATGCCTTGATTTTGGAAGGATTGATTTCAGGGTTAACAATAATGGAGAAATTTTTGTCCTGGAATTAAATCCTCTGCCCGCCCTCAATACCGATGACGCTTTGGCAGTGTCGGCAAAACACATAGGCTGGAAATTCTCCGAATTGCTGGATAAAATCATCAAAGCCGCCCTGATGAGATATAAGATGGTCCATAAAACCGGAATAAACTGACTGAAATAACAGTTTTAATCAGATCCCTAAAACTTAATCCGAGTGCCATGGCGCTTTTATGCATCTGGGAATGCCTGCCGATCGAGGGATTTAAATTTACTTCCAAAACAAAAGGGTTATTCTGCCTGTCCATCCTGACGTCTATCCTGGCATAATCCCGGCAGCCGCATAATTTATAAGTTTTTAAACATATCTTTTTAAGATTATCTTCTGTATTCCTATCCAAAACAGCCGGACATTTATATGGTGACTGAACATAAAAAGGAGAATTTATTTGCCATTTTGATTCATAATCAAATATTTTCCATCGCGTGCTTTTATCAAAAAGAGGACCGAACAATATTTCAACTACAGGCAAAACTTCCGAAAATCTGCCATTGCCGACTACAGTCACGGCAAATTCCCGGCCGTCAATAAATTCTTCAATAAGTATTTGTTTATGATATTTATCAAGCAGTCTTGCGGCCTTTTTCACTAAAGCAGTCCTATCCAAAACAACAGAATCCTGATCGATTCCGATACTGCAGCCTAAATCTAAGGTCTTAAGAAATAAAGGGAATCTGAATTTGACCGGATCAAGTTCTGCAATTGATGAAATAAGCAAATATTCCGGCGTCGGAATTGTATTTTTCAGCAACAGTTTTTTAGTAGCTGCTTTGTCATTGGTCAGAACCACAGCGTCTGCCGGTCCTCCTGTATAGGGAATTTTCAGTGTGTCAAAAAATTCGTATAATTCTTTTTCCGAATCAGACCGGTTGCCAATACCGTAACACAGATTAAATATCAAATCCGTTTTTATATTCTTCAATTTTTTGATGTTTTTTTCATCCAATCCGAAAACCGATATTTTGACTCCCGTTGGGGTAAGGGTATTTTTAACCTGCCTGACATCCTCCAGAGTATCATCGTCGGTTAAAGCCAATTCTTCATTTTTCTCTCCCCCGGTCGTCCGGTTATAAACAATTGTAATTTTATGGAGTTTTTCGAACGGTGCGAAAAGAGGAAAGCCTAATCCGTTCAAGGGATTTTTCATTTAGAAATTAAATCAAAGTCCCAGGTCTTTGCCGATTGCCTGCATTGATTTTAAAGCTATGCCGATAAAATCTGATAATTCAATTCCCAGTTTTTCCCGACACATCTTTATTTGATCGCGGTTGACCCCGGCGGCAAAATGGGCAATTGGAAATTTCTTCATTACCGATTCGACGGAAACGGATGCCAGTTTTTTATCTTTAACCAAAGCTACAGCCACAATCAGTCCGGTCAATTCATCACAGCAGTAAAGCGACCACTCCAGGTTGTTTTTCGGCGGATTTTCACCGGTATGGCTAAAGTTATGGGAAAGAATAGCCTCCAGAAGTTCACTGTTTTCCACTCCTTTTTCTTTTAACCACCTGGCCATCACAACCGTATGCTGTTTTGGTTCATCTTTGGTTTTTTCATAATCGCCGTCGTGCAATAGCCCGGCCAGGCCCCACAGTTCCTGATCTTTCCCGAAGTGTTCGGCCAATGCCCGCATGACCGCCTCAACCGACAGACAGTGCCGTATCAGGTTTTGATTCTTCATATTCTGGTTGAGAAGTTCCCAGGCCTCTTTCCTGGTAAAATCCAGTTTTTGCTTTTTAACACTTTTTTTCTTTTCCGGGAGTTTTATTTTGGGGGCCAATTCCGGCCGCAAGGTCGGAAAAGCAATCACTTCCTTGATATTTTTACTATCTGTAAAAAGCATGACCAGACGGTCAATACCAATTGCTATACCGCATGTCGGCGGAAAGCCGTGTTCGATTGCTTCCAAATAGTCATAATCAGTCTGATGGGCTTCTTCAAAACCGGCTTCCTCCCTTTTTTTCTCCTCAATAAATCTTTTTGTAAGATCAACTGGATCATTCAGTTCAGAATAGTTATTGCCAAGTTCCGACCCGAAAGCAAACATTTCAAACCTCTGGGTAAACCGAGGGTCATCACATTTTTTGGCCAAAGGTGAGACCTCAATCGGATAATCATAAACAATAGTCGGCTGGACCAGATGTTCCTCAACCATTTCTTCAAAGACAAAAGCGATGGCTTCGCCTAATGTGGAAATTTTATCCAGAATAGCCAGCTTCAAGGGAGCTATTTGTTGTGTTTTAATTATCTTTTTTGCTTCTGATAATGTTTTCCACTTCAAAGGATCAAGTCCGGCAAATTTTCTGATGGCTTCAACCATGGTGCAGCGCAACCAGGGCCTTTTAACGTCCATTTCGATGCCCTGGTAAGTAAATGAGGTTTTGCCGAAAACTTTTTGAGCGCTATATTCAATTATTTCTTCAATAATATCCATACCGTAGCGGTAATCCTGATAGGCAATCTGGGCTTCAAACATGGTGAATTCGGGATTATGGTCCCGGTCAAAACCCTCATTGCGGAAAACTTTGGTGATTTCATAAACTTTTTCGATGCCGCCCACAATCAGCCTCTTTAAATACATTTCATCGGATATTCTCAGGTAAAAATCGGCTTCCAATGAATTATGATGTGTTGTAAAAGGCCGGGCAAAGCCGCCGCCGTAAACCGGTTGCAGAGTCGGAGTTTCGACTTCAAAATAATCTTTTTTATCCAGAAAATTTCTTATGGCCCTCACAATCAGGCTTCTTGCCTCCAGTCTTTTTCTGACTTCAGGATTCAGAAGCATATCCAGATAGCGTTTGCGGTATCTTTCCTCTATGTCTTTTAAGCCGTACCATTTATCCGGCAAAGGATGTAAAGTTTTGGTGATAATCTGGAAATCGGAGGCAAAAACCGAAATTTCACCCGCCTGAGTTTTACCCACTTTTCCCTGGACGGCCACAAAATCCCCAATGTCCAAAAAAGACAGTAAATCAGCAGTTTTTTTGTTTAAAGCGTCACTCTTGAATACAATCTGCATCTTGACGCTTCCGTCAAAGATATCGGCAAAGCTGATTTTTCCCTGTCCGCGGATTGTCATCAACCGACCGGCAACCGCAACTTCCTCTCCGTCCATTTTTTTGGCCTGAAGTAAGCTTTCCCGCCTTATAATTGACGCAGGATACGGATTGACGCCCCTTTTTCTTAATTCTTCGAGTTTTTTTATCCTGGTTTTTCTTAACTCATCAATAGTCGCCATATTTCGATATTTAGTATTATCCGTTATTAACTATATACTTTTCAAATATTTTTAAAACTTCAGGCATATTTTCCCTGCCGAAACCTATCCGGAAATGCTTATCATCAAAGTCGTAAACAGTTGAAGGCAAAAGCATAATTCCGGTTCTTTCAACCAGCTCCCGGCAAAAAGTTAAAGAGTTAATTTTTCCCTTCAATTGAGGAAATCCTATCGTACCGGCCTTAGGCCGCACCCAACTAAATAAATTTTGGTGTTTTTCAAAAAAAATTTCCAATAAATTCAAATTGTTCTTAATTCTTTCCAAATGATGGGCAATAATAACATCTCTGGCTCTTAATGCTATTAAAGAAAGAATTTCGCTGGGTGCACTGCTGCAGATAGTCGTATAGTCCTTAAAAACTTTCATTTCCTCAAAAATTTTCTTATCTTTAGTCACCAACCAGCCGATCCTCACCCCGGCCATGCCGAAAGTTTTTGACATGCCGAATAAGGAAATTGCCTTATCATAAACTTCATAGGCAGATGGTAATCTGTGATCAGGATTTAATTCCAAAAAGCGGTACATTTCATCTGAAAACAAATAAAGATCGTGTGCTTTGGCGATTTGAGCTATTTTTTGAAAATCCTTTTTATTTATCAGGCTCCCAGTCGGGTTGTGGGGAAAATTTATGATAATAAGTTTAGTATTCTTTTTTATATTTTTCTCGATAAATGTCAGGTTAACTCCCCAATCTTTTTCTTCATCAAGCACCCATTTCGTAACTTCACAGCCCAATGAATGCGCGATTTCATAGAGCGATTGGTAACCGGGGAATGTACAGATGATATGATCCCCTTTGTTAAGAAGGACATTCATGGCAATGAAAATTCCTTCTTCCGGAGCTGCGACTAAAACATCATCCTGGTTTATTCCCTGATATAACTTAATTATTTCCTGCCTTAATAACGGCAGACCTAAGGATTCCGTATAACCAACTTTTAATTCCTGCCACATCTTCCTTGTCTCTTCATCAGCTAACGACAGTAAATCACTTACCGCTAAACCATCACAGTCTGAACTGCATAAGAGATATTTTGCCGAGAACTCATATCGGGCAAAGTACCTTTCAAGTTTAAAAGGCTGAAACTTCATAAATTCAGTATCTCACCCTTTCTCATTTTTTGCTATTGTTCTATTTATAAAAAAACCGGCTTTGCGCCGGCTTTATTTTAATTTTTTTAAAATTTTTATTCTATGTGAAGTATTTTGTACAAAATTCTGCCTGCCGGCGCTTCGACTTCCACTTTGTCACCGGGTTTTTTGCCTATAAGAGCCTTACCCAACGGAGAGGAATGGGAAATTTTCTTCTGCATGGGATCTGCTTCCCATTCGCCGACAATAGTAAAGTGTTCCCTTTTACCGTTGACATGAAGAGTGACTTTGCAGCCGACATCCACTTTTTTCCTGGAATGTGAGGCGATTATTTTAGCCTCAGAGAGGATCAATTTGAGCTCAGTGATCCTACCGTCAATAAAACCCAAATCCTGCTTGGCTGCCGTATATTCGCTGTTTTCCGTCAAATCACCCTCGCTTCTGGCATTAGCCAGACGCTCGACAGCTACCGGCCTCTTAAGAGTCAAAAGTTCTTCATATTCTTCCTTCAGCTGTTTGACGCCTTCCTTAGTCAGAAGTATCTGTTGATTTAAAGTCATTATTTAATCCTTTATTAAAAAAATCCCCCACACAAATATAAATGGGGAATCTAAATAATCTCAATAAATATACTCCAGTACATACCCTCTGTCAATAACCTATAGCTTTGGTATAATATGTGGGTAACCAGGCACAAAATTTAAGCCGCCATCGTCTAGTGGTCCAGGACGTCAGGTTCTCAACCTGAAAATCGCGGGTTCGATTCCCGCTGGCGGTACAAATTGAATTGACAGGAACTTCCCCAGACTTTATGTTTAAGATAGGGTGATAGAAGATTTACTGAAAAAAGCCAGCCAGCCGTTCATTGTCGGGGTGGCCGGAGACTCAGGCAGCGGCAAAACCATGTTTGCCGCCGGCATTCGCCATCTTTTGGGTGAAAAATTGGTCAAGATGATGGAAATGGACGGCTACCATAAGGAAAGTAGGCGGGAAAGAGCTGTCAGCGGAAAGCTGCCTTTGAACCCTCAGGCTAATCACCTTGACCGCTTGGTGGAACACCTCAAACTTCTCAAAGAGGGACAGGCAATTGATTTGCCGGTATATAACCATGCCACAGGTGAATTTGACCATCCGCTTGCTTTTAGCCCCTCGCCTATCATTATCGTGGAAGGTTTGCACGCCTTGTATCCGGAATTTTTGCCATATCTGGACTTGACAGTCTTTGTTGATCCGTGCCGCGATATAAAATGGCAGTGGAAATCCAAACGGGACAAGGAAATACGCAGACACGAGGGGATCAGATTGGAACAGGAAATGCTTGTCAGGGAAGCTGCCTATAAACGCTGGATAGATTTCCAGAAAACCGAGGCTGACATCGTGATTAAGATTTTTCCCAGCACCCTAAAACAATTTGCCCGCTACCAGCTGATTGAAGAGCTGCCGGAACATACTTATAAAGTGGAACTGATGGTCCGGCCGTCTGAAAATGATCTTCCAAATCTCTTTATCCCTTTGAATATAGGCAGCGCCTTTAATATAAAACAAGCGCCGTTTTTACTTTCAGCAGTACCCAGCCTCTACTGGGGCAGAAAAGTCATAAACTTCCACCTTGACGGGATTTTTTCCCACGAGACATTGAACTCATTGGAAAAGCAGATTACTGATCAAACGGGAATTTCTACCGTCAGCACATCACAAGAGTATCTCCAGCGGAACAATTCGACCCGCTTTGCCCAGCTGCTGATTGTCTGGCGGTTCCTGTCGGAACTGAAAAACAAGCTGGATTCTTAAGACTCATTGATGAAGTCGCTCAGATGTTTTATTGCCCAAACTGTCGAATAAAAGACTTTTTTTATATAAAAACTCTTCGGATCCAGCTTCATTTCCCTACTATTCAGCCCGAAATTCTTGATCGGCCTCATAAAATCAGTTTTACCGGCATTATGGAATATTTGAATAAATTCCCCGTTATTTTTCAGGAATTTACCGTTTTTTAAGAAAAAAGCCTTCATGTCCGTATGCGGTATGAAATTGTAACGGTCATCCAAAAGCTTAACCTTATCCTGATGCAGGATATAATTAACAATTACCTGATCGGACCCGTAGAGCCTTTTATCTTTAATCATTTTTGCCATCATCCGGCAAAGTAAAATGAATTTACTTCGCGAGGCAAACAAAACCCCGGCATTATAAAGAGGTTTGTCTTTGAGGACCGACCATAATTTTTTTCTGATATTTTTGGGAAAATTTTTATTGATGTAGTATTCAAAATAGAGGGGATTAATGTCGTGTTTGACTATGCGGTAATTAGTCCTGTCCATGTTAAAAAGCGGGTGAATATCTCCCTGGAAAAGCACGTCTCCTGAATCTATGCTTAATATCTGCTGATACCTGTTTTTTGCCAGGAATTTGCCTGTGTCGATGAAACGCATAACTACAGGATGGCCCCTGCTTCCCTTTAGTATAAAAACATCTGCCTTTTGAAGTTCAGCCGATTGTTTTAAGGATAAACCGTAATTAAGTACTAAAACATCAGTCTGGTCCAAACTAACATTCTTTTTTAATGACGCCAGCCAATGTTTAATCAGGAAATCGCCGTTTTTTCTGTCTGTAGCCGTCACAATCAGATATTTCTTCATAAGAAAATATTATAACGGATTTCTGACCAGCGAACCATTTTCGTATTTAAGAATAAGATTGTTTTTATCTGGAATTTTGGCTGCTGGATCAGCCAACATCAAACGATCGGCGTCAGTCTTACCGATCAATTCAACCGCCTCTTTCAGTCCGTTTCTGAAAAGATAAGCATGCCATGGCGGTCCGTTTAAGCTGTCCGGCAAACTGATGACATATAATTTTTTATCCGGCAGCAATGCTTTCAATTCCCGGGAAATTTGCCTCACTATTTTTTCCGTGATCAAACCCGATTGCCGCCATAATTGGCTTTGCCTACCTAGAAATGCCAGGTTGCTTATCAGAATGATAAATAAAAATATCCGGCCTTCTTTTTTAAGAATATCAACAAGCAGATAAATGGCCGGAATTGAGGACAGATAATAATATCTGGCCTGCGGCAGGCTGGTTGCCGAAAAAAGCAATATTGTCGATTCCAACCACAACACTAGAAAAAAATGCTGCCGGCGAAAATTTCTTAACAGTAAATAAATTATCAATATAAACAGGATAATAATTCCGACATCCGGTATTTTTTCCAGGACTTGCGGCAGAGGCAAAAACAACTGTAAATGGCTTAATACTTCCCCTTTTAAAAAATTAATCGGCCGGAACGGTTGCGGGGCAGAAATATTTCCCAGAAAATGGCGGATCATTAAAGATCCTAAAACGATTAAAATAAAAGCAATCGCTGATTTTATTGCTCTTTTGTGTTTCAACAGGAACGGAAAAATAAAAAGAGTAAGAGCATATTCATGGGACAAAAACGCCAGTAACGCAGCGCCTAAATATCCCCAAAGAAAGAGTTGACGTTCGCTTTTCAGAAATTTTAGAAGAAAAATTAAAGCGCTAAGATAAAACAAAACCATCAGGGAAAGACTTAAACCCGAAATCCAAAAAATAACTTCATAGTGGGAAAAGAAATTGGCAAATATAAATGCGGCCAATAAAGCTGACTTTTTTTTCTGCAGAAGTTCTTTTCCTAATATATAAACCAGAATGACATTAATAAGATGAATTAAAACGGCTGACAAATGAAAAATAAAGGGATTGAGACTGAATATGCTTTTTATCAAATAAATATAAATTAAAAAAACAGGGATAAAATGCTGGTCGGTATAAAAAGTTTTTAATATGAGCGGAATACTATTAAAGGAAAGGAAATAAAAATCATCACTGATGAAATAGAAAGACAGACTCTCCCTATATAAAAGCCAGGAAAATATGACAATAATCCACAACAGAAACATCTGTTTCACTCTTCTACTTCTAATCATAAGGAGAGCTAAAAATCAACCGGCAATTAATTTCAGAAGCTTAAGCTTTAAAGAAGCATATTCGGAAGTGGCAATAAATTTATCAGTCCTCGGCCTTTTGAATGACACTTTGATTTCGGAAATAATCTTTCCCGGACCGGCCGACATAACGTAAATCCGGTCGGATAAATATAAAGCCTCATCAATATCATGGGTCACCAGAAGTATGCTTAACTTTTTTTTCTGCCAGATATCAAGAAACCAGTGTAGTATCTCATATCTGGTAATGGCATCCAGTTTGCCGAACGGTTCGTCGAGCAGCAAGACATCTTTGCCGGAAACATAGGCTCTTAATAATGACGCCCTTTGCCTCATGCCGCCCGACATTTCAGCCGGAAAATATTCCATAAATTTATTTAGACCGAAAAGTTTTGCTAAGGCTGTAATTTTTTCTGCCGGAACCGGTAAATCATTAACGGTATACGGCAGGATGATATTTTGGCGCAAATTCCGCCAGGGCAGCATGACATCATCCTGCATCATGTAACTGACTTTTCCGGTCACATCTACGATGGAATCACTTTCCAGTTTTATCAAGCCCTGATCAATGCCGGTCAGACCAGCAATACAATCGAGAAGAGTTGACTTTCCGCAGGCAGATGGCCCGATGACACCGACAATCTCGTTTCGCATAAGATCAAGAGAAACTCCGTCCAAAACTTTTAATCGGGGTTTATCGGAATTTGTGAAAATCTTAGTGACAGACTGAACTTTTAAAACTGCTTCAGTCATGGCAGGAATTCATTGGTAAAAGCTGATTTGCCCTCAATTTTCTTTTTGAGTAGTCCATGATCAAAAAGCCAATCCGCATATCTTTGCCAGACCGCTTCTTCCTGCCGGCCCCATTTTGGTTTATCTGCCCGGTATTGCGAGCTTAGCCACTTTTGGCTTTCTTTCACTAAATCCTGTTTGATCTCAGGAACATTCTTTATTAAAATTTCGGCGGCTTCCTGCGGATGGTCTATGGCAAACACATAACCCCGTGCTGCTGCCAGGGTGAATTTTTTAACCAAATCCCGGCGGTTATTTACTGATTTTTCATTAGTAACGATAACCGGTGTATAGTAATCCAGGACCGGATCAAGATCTTTAAGTTGAATCAGATTCAGGTCAATCCCCCGGTGTTTTGCTTCAATACCGTCCCAGCCGTAAAAAATCCACTGAAAATCACTGTTGCGGCCGATTGTCGTAAAAAAATCAGTGGTGCCGATAGTGACGTTTTTCAGTTTGAGGTAATCAGCTCCTGCATCCGTCATAACCGCCCGGAGCACTGCCTCTTCAATCGGAGAACCCCAACCGCCGTACTTTTTACCTTCAAAATCCCTTACGGATTTTATGTTACTTTCCTTTAATGAAACGAAGGCTGATGTATTGTGCTGGATGACGGCAGCTATCGATATAATCGGAATATCTTCAGCTCTGGCCAGCGTGACTACCTCCTGGCTGGAAACAGCAAAATCTGCTTTGCCGGCGGCCACGATCTGAATATTTTCCCCTTCTGAAGGCTGGATAATTTCAACCTCTAAACCGGCATCTTTAAAATATTTTTTTTCAGCGGCAACATATAATCCCGTATGGTTGGTATTGGGAAACCAATCCAGTAAGACAGTCACCTTTTCCAAAGATTTTTGTTTCGGCCGGTAAACCAAAGCTGTCGCCGTAAAAATTATTATGAAAATTGAAACAATCCAGAGATATCTTTTAATCATCTGTTTTTTTCATCGTCCAAAATGCGGTAATGCCAGGGAATCAAATTCCTGCCCAAAACATCAATCAGTCGGATCAGAATCAAGCTCAGAAAAGATATAAAAATGATAATGGCAAAAACCCGGTCCGTCTGGAAAGATTTTGACGAGCGGATAAGGAGAATACCCAATCCCCGGTCACTGCCAATCCATTCGCTGATAACGGCAGTCAAAACCGCATAAGCAGCTGAGATACGCAGTCCGGAAAAAAAGTAAGGCAAACTGGCCGGCAATTTGACCAGACGGAATATTTTCCATCTGCTCCCGCCCAATGATCTGACTAATTTCAGGAGATTTTTATCGGCCGATTCCAATCCTTCCTTCATATTGATAGCCACCGGGAAAAAACAGACGACGGCAATCAAAATCAGCTTGGCGGAAATTCCGAAACCGAACCAGATAACCAAAAGCGGTGCCACGACAATGAAAGGAACGGTTTGGCTGATCAGAAGAAGAGGATAAAGCATCTTTTTAAAAAGTTGAGAAAATTCCATAGTTACTGCCAGCAAAAAACCAAAGACAGTACCGGCAATCAGTCCGGCAATGGCTTCGGTTAAAGTCCTGCCTGTATGCAACCATAGAAGATGTCCGGAATTCCAGAAACTAAGCACAATTTTTGACGGGGCTGGCAATAACCAGACTTCAATCCGCAAAAGATTTACCAGTATTTCCCAAATAATAAGGAGAAATGAAAAAAAGACCGCCGGAAAATAATATTTATTCATATCTTCCGGTGTTTGGTAACTTTTTCCCCGATTGTCATTACTCCTCCGGGTTCGTAAATAATCTTGATATAGGAAAAAAGAGACTCTGCTCCTTTCTTTACGGCCAGATACTGAATCTTTCTGACAATTTCTAATAGTTGGTCCAAATCACCTTCCATGGCAGTTTCCATCGGTCCGACTTCACAAGTCACTCCCTGTTTTTTAATAAAGCCAATAACTTCATCAATTATTTTTAAAGACTGCTTACCGTTTTTGGCTTTCGGTAATACCTGGATGGCGATAGATGCTTCCGGCATAAAAAAAAGATTTCCTGAAGGGAAATCTTAATTGACTTTGTTTCCCTTCGCTGGTATTATCCAGATCAGGTTCAATGGGTTTAATCTCAACCCGCCGATGGCGGGTACCCCAAGTATTTTATATCAGGTTCCGATCTTAAATTCCACCACCAATCCGTCTTTCATCAGATAATCCCGGCCGACTGATTCAACCAAACCTTTGGCCCGCGCATTGGTCCAACCGTCGACTTCGACAAACTTTTCATAAGGAATAACATCGGCTTTTATAAAATTCCTGGTGAAATCGGTATGGATCACTCCGGCGGCTTCAACTGCAGGATATTTATCGGGAATTGTCCAGGCCCTGACTTCTTTTTCTCCGGCAGTTAAAAATGAAATCAGACCAAGCAATTCATAGGCTGATTTTATCAACCTGTTCAAACCTATTTCTCCCAGTCCGTATGACTTGAGATATTCCCTTTGCTCTTCACCGGACAGGGAAAGCACTTCATTTTCCAGTTTGGCGCAAAAATAGAGATTGGAGGCCTTAATATTCAATTCGTTCATCGTATCCTTAATTAATTTTTCCGTGGCTGTTTTCTGCTCTAATTGTTTCTCGGAAACATTAAACAGATACAAAACAGGCTTCAGGGATAATAAATTCAAGTGCTGAATGGTCACTTTCTCATCTTCACTTAATAATTTGGCCAATTCATAATTTCCCTGATTAATAAGTTTTATTGCTTTTGTGATCACCACCCGGGCAGCCTGTTCTTCACGGGTGGCATTCATCCTG
>MFJU01000026.1:23686-56129 GCA_001779315.1 Candidatus Gottesmanbacteria bacterium RIFCSPLOWO2_01_FULL_42_22
TCTTCACGGGTGGCATTCATCCTGATTTCCGGCTGTTTCTCCAGAGTGGCCAGATCTGCTAAAGCCAGTTCTGTCCTGATCGTTTCAATATCCTCAACAGGATTAACTTTTTCCGAAACATGAATTACATTGGGATCTTCAAATAACCTGACAACATGGATGACGGCATTGACTTCCCTGATATGGGCTAAGAATTTATTGCCCAGACCTTCTCCTTTTGCGGCATCTTTTACCAGTCCGGCAATATCATAAAATTCGACAACAGCCGGAATGATCTTTTCAGTTTTGACGATTTTCGCCAATACCGGTAACCTTTCATCAGGCACTTCCACCACACCGATATTCGGCTCGATGGTACAAAAAGGGTAATTGGCAGCTTCGGCAATTTGCCTTTTCAGAAGCGCATTAAACAGTGTCGACTTACCCACATTCGGCAACCCGACAATCCCGACAGAAATATTCATGGACTGATTTTATCACGAAATAAGACCCAGGAGCATTATAGAATTTTAATCTCACCTCTAGACATAGTTTGCCAAGGATAATCTGAAAATTTTTCAGAACATACTAGAGTTAAATCATCTTTCTGAAAATACTGCAAACTAAAATAACTTGGATGAAGTGAATATTCGCATAATATATAAAAATTATTACTCGATATCAGTCCAACATTCATCCCTTCAACAAGTTTTGAATTAGTAAGCATTGTTTGATCAAGATTTTTAAGGGAATCTCTTTCATTTTTGGCTTTAGTTTCTTCAATTAAAAATGAAAACATTTTTTGCGCTCCTATTTTGCCATTTAAGACCTTTGGGATTTTAACACCGCGGATCATTCCGTTAAAAACAAAACATAAATTATTGTTTATATAAGGCTGATTAAATTCCAGGTTATTTTTATGTTGTGGGAATCCTGCGCTTCTGGCATGAACAGCAAAAATATTTGTTTGCGGAAAAGATGAAAATAGATCCTGATCCTCCCAAATTGGCGATAATGATTTATGTAATTTCCATGAATTGTGCTCTTGCCAGGCAACACCCCAGCCGTCACCTTGCCAGTCACCGTCAGGCGCATGACTTTTTTGGCACATCAAGGCAAATTCTTTAAGTAATTTTTCAGGTTTAACTATCTCTTTTGATTTAACTAACAAAAATCGGCACATAAATCAGGATAATATCTTTTTCAGGGTTGTGACAGCTCTTTTTAATTCATTTTTAGTAATAATTAATGGGGGCAGAAAACGGACGATATTAGATCCTGCCGGTATTGCGATAATTTTTTCTTGCTGTAAGGCTTTAAGGATCGATGTGGCATTATCTTTTAATTCCATTCCTATCATTAATCCTAATCCTCTAACACCAATTATTTTAGGATTATTAATCGACTTTAACTGATCTAAAAAATATTTACCCATCTTTTTAGCTTCAGCGAATAACTTACCATTATCTAATTCCTTTAAAACTGCCAATACTCCAGCACAGGCTAAAGGATTTCCTCCAAAAGTGGATGTATGGATATGCACCGGAATTTTATTCGATATTTCTTCCGTTACTAAGGTTACTCCGATAGGGATTCCTCCAGCTAATCCTTTACCTAAACAAAGAATATCCGGTTTAAGTCCAAACTGTTCACAAGCTAAAAAAGAACCGGTTCTGCCGACACCTGTTTGTATTTCATCGACAATAAGCAATATATTTTGTTTATCACAAATATCTTGAAGTTCTGAATAAAACTCATGAGGAGCAACATAGATTCCGCCTTCACCCTGAACCGGTTCAATTATGATAGCCCCAGTATTTTGAGTTATTTGTGATTTTAACTCCTCAATATTACCAAAATTTACATGAGTAAAATTCCAGAGAAGAGGCAAAAATGGATTCCTATACTTATCTCCTGCTGTTGCGGATAGAGCTCCAAGAGTCTTACCATGATAAGAGTTTTTCATTGCAATAAAATGTGATTTTCCGGTTGCAACTTTAGCAAATTTCAAAGCTGCTTCCGTACTTTCGGCTCCGGAGTTAGAAAAAAATATTTTCGATAGTTTTCCGCCTGTCACTTCTAATAATTTTTCTGCGGCTTGAGATCTAACCGTGCTGTTAAATGAACCATGAAGATTGACTAATTTATCCAATTGTTGATGCAAGGCTTTTGTAATCGCTGGATGATTATAACCAAATATATTGACTCCATAATTTGAACCCAGGTCAAGATATTTTTCTCCATTTTGATCAAAAAGATATACTCCATCGCCCTTGATAAAAGTAACCCCCCTATTCGGATAAGAGGCAACAAAAACGTTTTTTGAGGTATTTGCAGTGTTCATATTAATTAATTGTAGTTCCTTTCCCTTTCATTGCTTGCGAGACAGGATTTTTAATTCTGCCGTCTCCAAAATAAATATTTGTAACACCAGCATTAATTGCTTCTGTAACTCCCAATAATTTTTTCTTCATTCTTCCTTCGGATTTCTCTAGAAATTTATCAATATCTTCAATGTCAATATGCGATACTTTGGATGATGGATCATCAAGTTTTTCCATAAATCCCGGAGCTTCGAAAAGAATTACTAGAGTTCTTACTTTAAGATCTCGAGCCATAACAGCTAAAGCCCGGTCATTGTCAACATTAATAAGTTCTCCAGAATCGGTTATTGCTGGAATAGTTATTACGGGAGTGAAACCTCCGCGTGTGAGTATGCTTATTAATTTAGTATTTACAGATTCCACTTTTCCAGTTAAAGAATCCGTTATCAGTTTTGTTTTTGATCCGACTTTTGCCAAAATCGCATCTTTTTTTTTGCCTAACCATAACTTACCATCGGCACCGCTTAAACCTACTGCATTGATTCCGTGTTTCTGAAGGCAGGAAACAATTTTTTTATTTATTAATCCGCTATAAACCATCGTTAATAATTCCATTGTTTGGTTATCGGTATATCTGCTTGTATGACCTGAAGGAGACTGAATAATTTTTTCAGATAACCCAAACTTTTGGGATATTTCTTTGAAGGCGGCATTTGCTCCATGGACAATTATTGTCTGTTCATTCAAAGTGGCAATATCCTGGGCTATATAATTCCAGTTTATATATTTACCTCCACCTGCTTTAATTATGATCATAGATCTTTTTATAGTTTATAATAACTTCTCTTGTCACTTCCGATGTTTTCGCATTCCCTCCAAGATCGAATGTAACACAATTATTTTTTATGGTCTGAATAATTGCCTTTTTTAGACTCAATGCTTTTTTAAATTCGCCCAAATATTCAAGCATTAAACAAGCGGCAAAAAAAGCAGCAACCGGATTGATTACATTTTTCCCCTGATATTTTGGAGCTGAACCGTGCACTGGTTCAAATAGTGCGTGAGACTCACCTATATTCGCAGAAGCAGCAACCCCTAATCCTCCAATAAGGGCTGCGGCTTCATCAGACAGAATATCTCCAAACATATTTGTTGTAACAATGATATCGAAGATATCTGGTTTTTTCACAAGATTTAACGCACAAGAATCAACTAACATATAATCCATCTCAATTTCAGGAAATTCACTGTGCACTTCCTCTGCAATTTTAAGAAATAAACCGTCTGTCAATCGTAAAATATTTGCTTTGTGCACAACAGTAACTTTTTTTCTATTTTGTTTTATGGCTAATTCAAATGCAAATCTTATGATTTTTTCGCTTGCCTTTTTGGTAATAATTCTTGTGGCTTCTGCTCCGATTTTTGTTTTTCTTTCCTTACCTGCATATAAATCTTCAGTATTTTCGCGAACAATGACAAAATCTATATTTTGCCTGCTAGATTTTAATGGCAACGAGTAGAAAGGCCTAACATTTGCATAAAGATCCAATATTTTTCTCAATCTAACAATCGGGCTGAAGTAATTTTCAATGATTGGCGGTGTCGTTACAGCTCCAAAAAGTATGGCGTCAGATTTTTCGCATTTTTTAACCGTATCTTCCGGGAGAGAAGATCCATTATCCAAATAGCACTGATAACCCGCATAGGCTTCACTTATATTAAATTTAAGACTGGTTCCTTCTAAAAGTAATAAGGTTTCCGAAATAACTTCAGGACCTACCCCGTCACCCCTGATAACACATAGAGAATACATTTTAAAATCTCTCCAAATCAGACAAGTGATTTAATCCATGTTTTTGTAAATACGGAATTATTCCTCCATCTTTATTTAATCGAAGCATCATAGAAGGAATAGATATTTTTTTCTTGTTTTTTTTTGTTTTGTTTATTAAAACCTGATTTTTGATGTCAAGAATCAATACATCGTCCTTGTCAATTCCATCTGTGTCTGCATTGACCAATAACAATCCTAAATTAAGACTATTTCTAAAAAAAATACGTGCAAAAGATTTTGCCAGGATTGCTTTTATGTGGCGATGTTTTAGAGCTATTGCGGCTGTTTCGCGGGATGATCCGCAGCCGAAATTCTCCCCTGCAACAATAAAATCTCCTTTTTTAACATTTTTATGAAATTCAGGACGATATTCTATAAAAGCAATTGAAGCCAACTTTAAAGGGTCAGTGGTAATATTAAATCTTCCCGGTGTAATTAGGTCTGTATTGATGTTATCTCCAAATATCCAGTTCATGATAAATAATTTCTTGGGTCAGTAATAAATCCAGTAATTGCCGATGCGGCAGCTGTTGCCGGACTGGCAAGATAAATTAAGGCTTTCGGGCTACCCATTCTCCCTGTAAAATTGCGGTTACTCGTAGATACACAGACTTCATTATCTGCCAAAACACCTTGATGCCTTCCTAGACATGGTCCACAACCCGGATTAGTTACAACTGCTCCCAATTCCATAAAAAATTTAACATACCCTTTTTGCAAGGCTTGAAGATAAACTAATTTAGAAGCCGGAGTTACAATCACTCTTAATCCCGGATGTAATTTTCTGTTTTTCCAGATCGAGGCAACAATATCCAAATCCTCAATCCTGCAGTTTGTACACGATCCGATAAAGATCTGGTCTAACTTGATTTTTTCTTTTTCAACTTCAGAAACTTTGGCTACGTTATCGATGTCAGGCGGCTTAGCAATTAACGGTTCTAAGCTAGAAATATCAAAGCGCATTATTTTTTCATAATTAGCTTTTTTGTCACTTGCCAGATCGCTTTTATTGAATTTATATGCGCGATTATTTTTAACCAGATATTCCGATGTATTTTCATCAGGCTCGACAATGGCCGCTTTTGCACCCATCTCGGCAGACATATTTGTTAAAGTCAATCGTTCCGGAACATTAAATGAACAAACTGTTTCTCCACCATATTCCAAAACTTTGTAATTTCCGCCATCAGGGCCAATACTTTTTGCAACATTTAAAACAACGTCTTTTGAAAATACACCTTTTGGGAGCTTTCCGTTTATTTCAATTCTAACCGTTGGCGGAACCTTGAACCAACAAATTCCTGTAGCCATAGCTATTGCGGCATCTGTCGATCCCACTCCAATTGTTAATGCACCCAAACCTCCGCCTGTGGGAGAATGAGAATCTGCCCCAAGAATTAAATTACCCGGATTAATAAACCTTTCAGACATGATTTGATGACAGACCCCATCTGTAGTAACCGGAATTCCCTGTTCATCTGCGAATTTTCTGATCGCTGACTGCAAACTGGCCATTTCGGTATTAGGAGCAGGATAGGCATGATCAAATGGAATGAATATTTTTTTCTTATCCCAGACTTTTTTGGCAATCTTATAAAAAGGTTCCAGCGCCCAAGCGCAGGTCGTATCGTGGGCCATGACTAAATCCAAATTAGCTAAAACAAAATCACCGGCATATACGTTTTTTCCTGAATGAGATGAGAATATTTTTTCAGCAATAGTTTGATCTCTGTCAGCTTTTCCCATATTTTTTATAAAAATCCTTAACAGTTTTTTCATCGGTTCGGCCTGAAATTTCAGAGCCATAGACCAATTGTCTGACATTTCCAAAAACTCCCGGAGAAATAGGTTCGTAAGTTGTTGGGCCAAAATTTACCAGGGCGTGAAGATGAATACCAGCTTTATGGGCAAAACCGTTTTCCCTATTGGTTAGTAGATTAAAGGGAACTTCTTTTCCAATCATTCCGGCCAGAGTATTTTCAGCTTCAGTGACATATTGAAGATTGTATCTTTTAGAAATTTTGGGATCAAAAATATAAAGTGCCGCTAAAAATGTACTTAATGCGGTTATTCCGCTTCTTTCTCCAATTCCTAAAAGAGTAGTGTCAACCCAGTTTGCTCCGCTTTTTATAGCACTTATAGCATTACTATTGGCTTGTCCTAAATCGTTATGAAAATGAACTTCTATATCCGTTTTAATAAATTTTCTAAGATTACTAATCTTGTTTTCAATATCCCAACTCATGGCAACACCTAAGGTATCGGCGATACCAATCCTATCAACTTTCATACTCTCGCTTAATTCATATACTTTGATAGCTTCGTTTGCATCTGCCTGAAAAAAATCTTCAACGCTGACTCTTATTTCCAATTTTTTTTCTTTTGCTTTCAGAATATTGGCTTTTAAATTTTCCAAATACTGTGACATGTTTAAGCGCATAGCTTTTAACCTGACAGGATCAACTGTACATAAAATATTTACTCCGTCAATCCCAGATTCAATTGCTAATGTTAAATCTTCTAGCCTATTTCTTACATGAGATATTATCGGTGGTCTTTGAGGAATTTGGACTAATTTGGTAACCGTCTTTCTTATTTCGTCAACAACAGGATTGCCAACTTCAATTCGATCAACCCCTATTTTGGATAACAATTTTAATATCAGTATTTGCTGAGGAAGACTTAAAGAAGAAAAACGATACTGCAAGCCCTCTCTTAAAGATGTGTCAATAATTCCTTTATAGTTTTTTAAAAAACTATTCAAATTATTCATAAATTAGATAGGGTGTAATCCCATAAACTCTAAGCTGGTTTTTTCTTCAAATCCGCACATTAAATTCATGCACTGAACGGCATTACCCGCTGTCCCTTTGGTCAAATTATCGATAGCCCCGATTATTACTAACCTTTCTGTATACTGATCGATTTCAAAGCCAACGTCACAAAAATTTGTACCCTGAAGTATTTTTGGTTCCGGATATCTATAAAAACCACTTCTCATTTTTACTAAACGAATAAAGGGTTCGTTCCCATACTCTTTCCTGTATACCTGCCATATATCTTTTTCAGTTATTCCGGGGTTAAGGAATGTATGAACTATTACATGAAGTCCTCTTACTATTTCTATAGCTGTTGCCGTTATTGCAACTCTTGGCTTGATTTTATTAAATGTTAACTCCTGTTCGATCTCCGCAGTATGCCTGTGGCCTGTTGGCATATACGTTCGGACAACTCCTGATCTTTCAGGATGATGCGAAGAATCAGAGCCTTTACTCCCTGCCTGAGAACTGCCCATTTTAGCATCTATAATAATTTTATTTAAATCGATTAGTTTATGTTTGATAACAGGCATTAATGACAGTATGGAAACAATTGCTTCGCATCCCGGACCTGCTACAAACTTAGCATTTTTTATTTCCTGTCGGTGAAACTCGGGCACACCATAGACAAACTTTTTAAGAAGAGTTGGGTTTTTATGCGGAACTTTATACCATTTATTCCAGTCCGATTCCTCGCGTAATCTAAAATCTGCTCCCAAGTCAATAATGTATTTTGTCAGTTTGGCAAATCTATCCATAAAATTCATTGATACTCCGTTTGGTAAAGAAACAAACAAAACATCACAACTGCTTAAATTATTTATATCCTTGTACACAAGATCTGTTTGTCCCCTTAAATTCGGATGCTGAAGAGTTACAGATTCACCCACAAACCGCGAAGATGTAACATCCTGAATTTTAACTTTTGGATGATTTAGAAGAAGCCTTAACAGTTCTCCTCCGGCATATCCTGATGCCCCGACTATACTTACTTTAACCATATTTTGATACCCCCTGACAAAATTTAAGTATTTCTGCAGCAATATTAACCCCTGTTACTCTTTGAACGTTTTTATATTCCATCGTATGATTAACTTCATTAACCAACAAACCCGCATCAGTTTCAAAAATATCAACGCCAAGAATTCCTCCTCCAATTGCTTTTGAAGTTTTTGAACAAATATCAGATATTTTTGTATTGATCGTGCAATTTTTAGCCTCTGCACCACGCGCGGTATTTGTAATCCAGTGGCTTGTTTCTCTGTATATTGCACAAATTGCTATATTATCTATAACAACAACTCTAATATCCCTGCCCGGTTTTTTGACATATCTTTGAATATAAAAGACTTTTTGGATTGGAGAACCTAATACTTGCTTTTGTTCAATAATTCCTTCGAGTGCGTCATCGTCATTTACTTTTGCCAAGAGACGTCCCCATGAACCAGAAACAGGTTTTATAACTATTGGGTAACCGCCTAATTCCTTTACAGCTTCTTTTGCCTGGCTCTCTGTAAAAACTAAAGCAAATGGTACTGTGGGAATTTTATGTTCATGTAAAAGTAGTGAAGTTAAAAATTTATTATCACAGTTTTGAACAACTCTCGATGAATTGACAACTGGAATTCCTATTCGCTCAAAAAAAAGAGTAGCTTGAAAACCCACAGATGTTGACAAGCATCTGTCTAATATTACGTCGATATTATTATCCCATTTATCTGGATTAAATACCTGATATCTGACATCAATTACAGAAAGTGGTATATCCTTTTTTTTTGCTTCACGGATTATTAACTTTTCATCCTCCCTTATAGTAGAATGTAATAATCCAATTTTAAATTTGGTATTTGATCCCATATTATTCGCCCCAATCTTCTTCTATCTTGGGCGCCTCTTCAAAAGTGACATTGTTCCCAGTTTTGCCTTTAACAACAATGCGATTATTACAGCTAGGACATTGTATAATTTCTGAAACTTCAGTATTATCTTCTACTGAAATCGTTTCTGCGCAGATTGGACAGTCAGATTTCAAATTTGACATTATGAACTACCTCCATAAATTTTTATAATACTTAGTAAATAGCGTTTATTATTACTTAAATATAGAAAATGTCAAATTTTAACTAAATCTTGACAATATTTATGTTAAAATGTTAAATTTCAGACATGATATCAATATCTGATGCAGTTTTTGAGATAGTTAAGCAATCTCCATATCTAACTGAAGCCTTAAGTGACCAAATCGTAAATTTATCTTCACTCGCCCGCAAAATTCACAGTCAAGTTGAGGATAAAGTTAAAAAAGATATAAATGATGGAGCAATAATTGCCGCACTTAAACGAATTAGTTCTAAACTTAAAAATAAAATTAAAAAAGTTAAAATCCTTAATAATTTGAGTGGTATGACGGTCAGATCGAATATCACAGAATATACATATGTAAATACAGAAACTTTGCTTAAAAAAGTACAAGCATTAATTTTAAATATTGGAAGTAAAAGAGAAATTTTTTTGAATCTATCTCAAGGGGTAACCGAATCAACAATAATTGCTAGCGGAAATATTGAAAAAGAAATTCAACAGGCATTTAGAAACGAAACTTTAACAGTAAAATTGGAAAATTTATCGTCGATTTCAATAAAACTACCGCAAGATACCGTCGATAATCCCGGGGCTTATTATTCCATATTAAAATTGTTCGCGCTTGAAGGAATTAATATGGTGGAAATGATTTCGACCTTTACAGAAGTTAGTTTGATTTTTCGGACAAATGATATAGATCGCGCTTTTTCTGTCTTAACAAAAGCCACGATGGAGTAAGTTTTTTAAGTTTATATACGAGGTCTAAAAAATTCTTATCTGCGGTGCTTCTGATCTTATAATCCACCCGAATTTATCTCTAAGTAAGATCAAACGGTCTTTTCTGGGTTGGGGTAACTGGAAAGAGAACTGGAATTGAAAAAGTGGAGCAGAGAAATTCAAGTGCCGACAGATAAATTCATTCCGCTGATTTTACCAATCGTTTTAAAATATGTAGGCGTAAAATAAAAATATAGAAAAGTATTACAAAAATCCCTGTAATCAGAAAATCGTAACCTTTCAGATAATATCGGGTAGTATTAAAACCGAGATCGCCTAAAACAACGGCAAATTCCTCAAAAATAATTCCGAGTCCTATTGCCGGCAGGCGATATACCATTCTTCTTTTTTTATTTAGGAGATAATAAAGAATCAATAAAAGGCCTATCTGATAATGATGCAAAGAATCATTTAGAATTCTTTGGTAAATTTTTGACTCCTTATCAAATATCACAGTGAGAGAAATTACCCAAATCCTGGTCAGGATCATGGCAATAAATACAGATCTAAAAAATTTAACAATGCTTTTATTAATTTTAAGTTTAAACATATAGAAGCAAATGATTCATTTATTGAAGAATAATTATATCAAATAAGACTAAATATTTCCTATGTGTTATTTGCCTTAAAGATTGGAGTGTGCTCTCGAATTCGCCAGCTAGGTCGTAAGCGGTTTTCATAAGGACATTCCGACCTCTTGATCGGAATGCCCTTGCTCAACATGAGAGAACCTCCTCAATTAATCAGCCCGCCAGCCTCTCATCATTCCCCATTTTCCTCCAAATCCTCCGAAAAAGAGGTTGAGGTCGATGCCGTTTTCTTCAGCCCATGTCTGCATCTCTTCATGGTGTGCTTCTCTATCTGTCTGCCTCTTTTCCATCAGTTCTTCTTTCTTATCCATGATCAGTTGCTTCTTGGCTTCGGTCAGCTTGCCTTCTTTGACCAAAGCTGTCAACCTCTCTTCAAACCTGGCTTTCATCTCTTCCTGCCGTGCTTGTTTATGTTCGTCAAAAACCGACTGCACATCTGCCTCTTTCAGATTGAATTTATCCGCAATTCGCGTAATCAGACTTTTGAATGGTGATTCATTCGTCTGGGCGGATACAGAAGCTGTTCTAACCAGACCGGCTCCGAGAAGTGTCAATAATAAGGCAGTAACAATTAAAGTTTTTTTAATCTTTTCTCACCTCCTCTAGAAAGACTTAGTGAATATCATGAACTTAGTCTTTCTTGAGTCCGCCTAAGATTGCTCTTCGAGCCGCGCTACGAACAGTAGGTAAGGCGAGAAGTAAGATCAGGCGGACAAGTTCATTGTCATAGAATAGGAAATATTCCTGAAAGAATGCTTAAAGGGATGAGGGATTTATGCGGATAATCCGGTCATCGGCAGGATTGGGATTACCGCGGCCGTCATGATTTGAGGTAGTTATGTAAAGCATGTTATCAGGACCTTTGATGACTTCCCTGATCCGACCATATTGGCCTTTAAAATGCTCTTTTAAATCCGTCAGTTTATTCCCGTTAATGACAGCCTCATAAAGCGTTTGCCCGCGCAAACCGCCGAAAAAGAGGGCGTTCCCGATAAAAGCCGCTCCCGCCGGCGCCCAAGTAGTTTTACTCCCGGAATGCCGGACCGGACTTACCATTCCCTCTTTTTTTTCATCTCCCTGGATGTCCGGCCAGCCGTAATTTTTACCGTTTTCGATCAGATTAAGCTCATCCAGTCCTGAAGCAACACCGGACCGGCCATGCTCTGTAGCCCAAAGTCGGTCGGCCGCATCCCAAGCCAAACCCTGAACGTTGCGGTGACCGTAAGAATAAATTTCATTGTTAAAAGGATTGCCTGGTGCTGCATCACCATCTGCAGTAACCCTAAGAATTTTTCCGGCTAAAGATGATTTATCCTGTGCCCGGGATGGCTCCTGGGCATCGCCTGTTCCTATATATAAATTAATATCAGGTCCGAATTTGATCCGGCCGCCGTTATGATTGGAGGCTCCGGGAATCCTGTTAACAATTACTTTCTCATCTGTTAATTGTCCATTCCGGTAAATCATCCTTACAACCCGGTTATAAGTATTGGAACCGGACTGTAAATATGTGTAATAAAGATAGATATAGCTGTTTTCGGAAAAATCAGGATGAGGTACTATACCCAAGAGTCCCCCTTCCCCGATTTCTTTAACTTGAGTTAAAGCCGCTACCGGCTCGGATTTCAAGACCCCTTGATCATTTATCTGGCGGACTCTCCCCGGCCTTTCCGTCACTAACATGGTGTTGTCCGGCAAAAAAGCTATTGCCCATGGAGTATCCAGATTTGAAGCAACAACCTTTATTGAATCAGAAGTTGCAGTAATATCCCCAGTTATATTAGAAGAGGGCTTTTCCGTAACAATATTGTCCCTGCCGCCTCTGAAAAAGAACCAGGCAACCGCCAATGAAACAAATAATATAACTAAGACCGCTTTACTCATAACTAAAAAAAGCTTAAGGTGTCGGAGTCATTCTTCCCCGCATTTCCCGGAACATCCCGGTTCCGATCGAGATGTTTTCAGCGGTAACCGAGCCGTCGGTATTATTACTGCCGAAGGCCGTCACTCTTTCCCCGACTTTAAGATCCGTTTTTGCCCCCTCGGAAGCTTTATTAATGGCAGTTTTATCCGAAAGAATTATGATTTTGGAACTGCCGTCAGCTAATTTAACAGTAATACTCTCATCGTCACCGGCAATAATCTCTCCGTTAACCGGCCGGAAACCTGATTGTAGTGATCCTCCCGTCCGATTACGGAATTGACCGGCCGTAAAATCAGTTCTTGCGGAACTTCCTACTGACTTTCCGGCGAAAAAACCGGCTGCAGCTGCAACTATAGCAATAATAACAATAATTATAATTTGATTTTTCTTCATTAGATCACCTCCTTTACTCATACCTCAAGGCTTCTATCGGTTCAAGATTAGCTGCTTTTCTGGCAGGATACCAGCCGAAAATAATACCGATAGCAGCCGAAACAACAAAGGCTAAAAAAATTGAGTTTAAAGAAACGACAAAGGCAAATGACATAAATACTGAAAACAGAAAGGATATCAAAACCCCCAAAATAATGCCGAATAGGCCACCCGTAAAAGTCAGAATGACACTTTCGCTCAAAAATTGGGTGATGATCACTTTTTTCTTGGCTCCCAAAGCTTTACGCAAACCGATCTCTCTGGTCCTTTCGGTAACCGTCACCAGCATGACATTCATGATACCGATGCCGCCGACCAAAAGGGAAATGGCTGCCACACCTGATAAAAGTGCAGTAAAAGTACCGGTCACCTGGGAAGCCGTCTCCAAAATATCCTGTTGGGAAAAGATGGAAAAATCAGCTTCCTGCGGATCACTCAATTTATGGCGCTGTAAAAGAAGGTAACCGACCTGATTTTGAGCTTGCACCATCACTTCTTCACTTTCCGCTTCGAGCGAAATAGTCGATAGGTAATTGACGCCGAAAAGCTGTTTTTGCGCGATAGTCAACGGCACATAGATAACATCATCCTGGTTTTGGAAACCGCTGCCGCCTTTGGAGACTGTCACACCGATGACTCGAAGTGTCTGGCCGTTTATCCTAACCGCTTGGCCGACGGGATTTATCCCTTCGCCGAATAAATCAGCGGTTGCCGCCGGACCCAGTACCGCCACCCGGGTCTGCGCAGTCACATCCCGCTCGGTAATAAAATTTCCGAAAGCTGTCTCTATTTTCCGAACTTGGGCATATAGAGGAGTTACTCCCATCACCGAAGTATTGGTATTATTGCGGCCGGCAACCACCTGGGCCCTTCCGGAGTATTCGGGAGAAACATTTTTAACGGCGGTAATGGCAGGTGAATTTTCTATGTCTTTGGCATCATTAAATGTCAGTGTGGTTCTGGCACCGGCCGCTCCCCTGACTCCTCCACTTTGGGCTGAACCGGGCATGACCGTCAATAAATTTGAACCGAGCGACTGGATTTGCGACTCAACCGCTTTTTGGCTGGCCTGCCCCAAAGAAACCAGGGCTATGACCGAGCCTATACCGATGATAATGCCTAAAATTGCCAAACCTGTGCGCAGTTTATTGAGAGCCAGTGTTGACAAACTTTCGATTGCTAATTCCCGGAAATCCATATCAGATTTTCCTCCGGCGGTGACCATTGCCGTCTGAGGCAATATGGCCGTCTTTGAGGTGAATAATCCTTTTGGCATATTCGGCAATATCTGCCTCATGGGTGATCATGATGATCGTATGGCCTTCACGGTTCAGCTTCCGGAAAATTTCCATGATTTCTGCCGCCTGGGCCGAAGCAATATTGCCTGTCGGCTCATCGGCCAAGAGGATACTCGGGTTCATGACCAATCCCCGGGCAATGGCCACCCTTTGCTGTTGTCCTCCGGACAACTGATTAGAGGTATGGAAAAACCTGTCCTTCAAACCTACCATTTCCAGATACATTTCCGCGCGCCGGCGCCTTTCATCGGCGGTTATATCCGCATAGACCATCGGCAGCATGACATTTTTTAAAGCAGTTGTCCTGGGCAAAAGATTATAAGCCTGAAAAATAAAACCGATCTTTTTATTGCGTACTTCGGCCAACTCATCATCGGATAATCCGGCCATATTTTCACCGTCCAGAAAATACTTGCCTGAAGAAGGTTTATCCAAGGCACCGAGAATATGCATCAAAGTTGATTTGCCTGAACCGGACGGTCCCATAATAGCCACAAATTCGCCCTTTTTTATTTCAAATGAAACATCGGCCAAAGCCACAGTTTCCAATTCGCCTATTTTATAGGTTTTTGACATATGGGATACTTTGATCATAGAGTAGTGAAAAACTACCGCCGGAATATCCCACCCCCGCCGGATCCTCTGAAACCGCCTGAAAAAGGAGAATTGCCTGAAGACTGATTATTGTTACCGGAGGTGCTGCTGTTTTGAGAAGTGATGACTGTTTGGCCTTCGGTAAGTCCGCTTTTGATTTCAATCTGGGTATCATTGGCCTGCCCAATTTCAACCGGAAGGGAAACCTCCCGGCCTTTTTCAAGTAGCCTGACTTTTGACTCTCCGTCAGTTGTTTGGACAGCGGCCGACGGCACCATCAGGGTATCAGTAACGATGTTGTTAATAATTGTTGCGGAAATTGCCATATTCTGGTAAATACCTTCGATACCCGAATCGAAAGTGACGGTCACCGGGTAATTGGTGACTCCGGAGCTTATGGTACCGGAAGTATTGATGGATGAAACTTTGCCGGCAAAGGTTTTATCGGGATAGGCATCCAGAGTCATAGTCACTTTCTGACCTATTCTTACTTTAGGAATATCTATCTCGGTTAAATTAACAGTAGACTGGATCCCATTTTCCTGAGGAACGACTCTTGCTATTGTTTGGTTTGAAGAATTACCGGCTGTCGTATTGCCGGAAGCAATCTGACCGGAAGTGATGCCCTGACCTTCTGTTATGGCCAGATTGGAAATAATACCGGCGATAGGAGCCGTCACCACCGACGAGATTTGCCGGTAAGAATACCAGGAAGATGTTAAAGAGGCTTGGGCTTGGGCTTGGGCGATGACACCGGCTTGGTTATTATAATCCGATTCCGCCTGCAGCCATTCGGCCCGCTGAATAATATATGTCGGATCATCGTAGACAGGATCAGCTGTTCCGGCTCCCTTGACAAAAGTCTGATTGGCCTTGAACAGGGCTGCCTGCAAAGCGTTCATTTTGGACTTGGCCGAATTTAAGCTGTTTTTGGCCTGCAAATAACCGGCCCAAGCTGCAGCCTGTCTCTGCAGGGAATCCGTATCCAGGGAAATCTCAGCAATTTTCTGACCTTTGGTAACATAGTCACCGTCTTTAACAAAAACACTGCGGACTACACCTCCGGCTGAAGTGGTCACGTTACTGCCTGTTCCTCCCGAAATAACGCCTGAGGCAGTCACGGAATTAATTAAAGTCCCCCTCTCGACTTCCGCTGTCTGGAATTGCGGACTTTGTGATTTATCCTTAAGAATTTGGTTTCTACCGAACCAGACAAGCAGGGAAAGTATTAGCAAAACTACTATTTTCTTTATTAAGGACAGTCGGATAAAACGATTTTTTGTGCCGCCAACGAAGCGGCTGAGGGCTATAAAAATTTTCATTTGTCTAATTAATTTAACAAAAGTATCTGAAAATAACCTGAAAGTCCGTTTATTAAAGGATATTTCGGGGCTGTTTCAGAGGCAGAGTTATAGTAAAAGCCGATCCCTGATTTTTTTTAGTGGTGACTTGAATTGTTCCGTGGTGGACATCGATAATCTTCTTGGCGATTGAAAGACCCAGGCCGTAACCGGATACATACTGATTTGTTCTGGCTTTATCGCTTCTGTAAAACCTCTCAAAAATATGGGGTAAATCCTGTCGGTCAATTCCGATTCCCTGGTCCGTAACTTTAACAATCAGAGATTGCCCGGTTATTTTTGATGATAAATTAATTGACTTTTTTTTCTGACTGTATTTGACGGCATTATCCAAAAAAATAACCAGCATTTCTGTCAGGCGAATCCTGTCACCATCCATCATTTGCGATTTATGCGGATAACTTATGGCAATCTGTTTTTGTTTAGCCAAAGGTTTTATCTTTGCCACAGCCTCTCGGACCACACTTTTAAAATCCAGAGGTGCAAAAACAAAATAATTGGGCTTTTCGATCTGGGCCAACTCTAATAATCTGTCTGATATCGACTGCAAATTATCAACTTCCTCCAAATTGCTGACCAGTAGGGATTTGGCTTGTGTCAAAGTCAGCTTTTTATCCCGTAAACTGACTTCAGTTTGGGTTTTGATCGAAGTCAGGGGCGTCCGCAGTTCATGGGAAGCATCAGCAATGAAACGGTTTTGTTCTTGAACCATTTCTTCAATGGGGCGCAAGGTCCGTCCGGCCAGAAAAAAACCGGCGCCGCCGGCCAAAACCAGGATACCCCCGTTGATAATCCCCAGGGCTACCAAAAGGCGTTCCCTGATTTCATCAACAGATACCGGCGCAAACATCTCCGGAAAATCCGGCAAGCCGAAAAACTGGGCGCGGAACCGCTCAACCCTGATTTGCTGTCTTCTTTCAATCCGGGAAAGCTCCGCATCTGCTCCTTTATAGATAAAAGCGCTGAAGAGGAGGCTGACCGACATGATAATAGTCAGATACCAGGCTGTCAGCTTGAAACGAGCGTTATGAAACATTATTCGCCTGTTGCCGAAATTTTGTAACCGAAGCCTCTGACGGTTTTGATCAGCTTCGGACCGGAACTGATCCGGTCGATCTTCTTTCTTAAAAAGCCGACAAAGACCTCAACCGTATTTGTTAATATATCGGCATCATAATTCCAGACATGACTGATAATCTGTTCTTTGGTGATGACTTTGTCCGGATGGCGCATCAAGTATTCAAGTAGAGCAAATTCCCGACCTGATAATTTTAGGATTTGCCGGTTCCTCCTCACCTCATAAGTGACAGTGTCTAAAATCAAATCCCCTACCTGCAAAATCCGTCCGGTGCTGTTTTTGGGCCGGCGCAAAAGAGCTCTCAAACGGGCCAGAAGCTCATTGAAGGAAAAGGGTTTGCTCAGATAATCATCGGCACCGGTGTTTAAACCTGTCACCTTGTCATCGACCCGGCCTTTGGCTGTCAGTATCAGAATGGGTGTATGAATATTTTTCTGCCGCAGTTTTCGGGTAATGGCCAGGCCGTCTATTCCCGGCAGCATCAGGTCCAAAATGAGAGCATCGTAATCTTCAGTAGCCGCCAAGTCATAACCGGCAGGGCCATCGTAAACTGTATCCACGGCAAAATTCTCCAGTTCCAGACCTTTTTTAACGGAGTTGGCGATTTTGTGTTCATCCTCAACTACCAGAATTCTCACAAAACGTATTTTACCAGTATTTAGCTGAAAATGAGCTGAATCAGTATTTAATATGATGCCGGTTATATTTTTTTACGAAGGATGTGTATAATCATTAATCTATGGAGACGGGTTACCCTGCTTTCGATCGAAACATAGAAAGCAAAACAGGGGGAGGAAGCCGGAAAGCATATTTGGGATTGGCGGTTTTTCTAATTCTTATTACTTTGACAGTTTTATATAAAGCAGAAAAAGTTGTACTTCTGAATCCGGTGGTCGAGGTAAGTCCCAAGATATCAGAAAATAAAGCTGGGGATAAACCAAACCAGGTAACTGTGGCCGACAATTTGGATTTTGAGGAGATTGAGGCTGAAATTTCACGCCTGACATCCGATTCCTCCGGTACCTATTCCGTCTATCTGGAAGATTTGAACAGTGGCAGAAATTTCGGCATTAACGAACAGATGGTTGTCACGGCTGCCTCAGTCAATAAAATTCCCATACTGGCTGCTCTCTATCATAAAGCCGGTAAAAACGAAATTGATCTGGACAGAATCATCGTTCCTCAAGCTAAAGATGTCCAGGATTACGGTACCGGCTCCATCCGCTATGATGCTCCCGGTACTGCCTATTCCCTCAAAACCCTCGCCCGACTGATGATGGAAAAATCCGACAATACCGCCGCCTATATTCTGGCCTCTCTTGTCGTTGGCCTGGATGACATTCAAAACCTAATCGAAAGCTGGGGATTGACCCAAACCGATATGAAAATCAATAAAACATCTGCCAAAGATATCGCCATCATCACCATAAAAATGTACCGCTCAGAAATCACCGGTAAAGCATTAACCGCTGAAATGATTGATTTTATGGACGACAGCGATTTTGAAGACCGCATCCCCAAAGGAATTGACGGCAATACAAAGGTTTATCATAAAACAGGAGATGAAGTCAGGACAGTCCACGATGCCGGTATTGTCGATCTGCCGGGCAAACCCTATTTTCTGGCTGTTTTTACAACAGATATCGTGGACGAAGAAGCCACTAAAACCAAAATCGCCCAAATTTCCAGGATAGTTTATGAGAATATGAAGTGATACCTCCGTTGTCAATTGGGAAATTTAAGCAACTCTGTATGGCAAAATTTCGGCTTGCTTTTTTCCGAATCCCAAAGATGAAATGGCCCTCCTAAACAGTCTTCCCAAAATTCACATTTTAGACAATCAGTATTGGCAGTGCGATTATTCAGACGGAAATACTTGAATTTATTATTCCAGATTTCAGAAAAACGGTCATGACGTACATTTCCCTGAATAAATTCCTTTCTTCTCTCAACATTGGGGCAGACAAAAATATCACCATTATAGAGGATACTGGCGGTGTCGATACCCGTACGGCAGATAAAGAAGCCGTTTCTAACTTCATTTTCATACTGTAACCCGAGAAATCCGGAGCAACCGTAAGTGACTTCGAATTTGGACGATTCCCTTCTTGATTTTATAAAATCAAGAAGGTATTTAAACTGGGAACCTTTTAAAAGCAGACCTCTATTGGTTTCTGCCCGGCCAATGGGATCGACATTGATCACCCTCCAAGAATCAATTCCCAAACCTGAAAATATTCTATACATCTCCTCCAATTGGCTTATATTCCCCCGGTGCACTACCGTCGTAATTTGTACTGTCTTCAAAAAACGGGCAGCGACGAGAAGACGTACCGCAGATATAGCATGATCATAAGCCTTTTTCATGTTCCTGAATGAATCGTGAGTTTGTCCAATACCGTCAATTGAAATTGATATGGTATTCATACCTGTTTCCTTCATTTTTCTGACGACATCAGGATTTACCAGATAACCGTTTGTAACCATACCCCAGTAAAAACCCAAATGGCTAGCATACTTCATAACTTCAAACAAATCCTTCCTGACCAAAGGTTCACCGCCGGTAACGGCGATCATAATATTCTTAGGGTAGAAATCCCTGCCAATCTCCCTAAAAACCCGTATTATTTCAACTGTCGACAACTGGCCGGGAAATGTTTTCCGACCGGCACTGCTGCCGCAATGTTTGCAGAAAAAGTTGCAATTCATAGTACATTCCCAAAAGAGGTAAGATAATGGATGCTTATCACGGAGTTTCCTCTTATAACCGGACCATAACTTGAGCTGTCCTGTCTTTATAATTTGGGCGAACATACAAAACTATTGTCAGATCCGATTACTTTTTACCCTTACGGAAGAAGTAATATATACCAAATAAGGCACAAACCAGTAGGATTCCCGGTACATAAACAATATTAAAGACAGAATTTATCTTCTCTGCCGTTGTCGGTTCCCGCATCGAGGGCGGACCGTACAGAATCTGCTGTGCGAATACTACAGGCATTAAAAATCTATAGAATTTTTGTTTCATAGAATTTTCTTTAATTTTTTTTTCTTTTTTTGATATAAATTGAAATTCCCATAATAATCGCCAAAACGATGATAACCGGTACAGCGACAATAGAAACAAGAGATAATATCACAAAGACAGGACTTCGAGGAGAACCATAGAGAGGTTGGACTCCTGGGATATTCCCTATTTCGCCTTGAGTCAGGAGGACCGATGCTTTAAAGATATTTCTGACCTTTCTGGAGAAAGTGTTCAATTTTCTCTAGTGTAAATCCGGACATATAAAAAGTAAATAGTACCTGAGTTTCTCATTTTCTCCTCTTTAATGAAATATTAAGGCTAAATATCCCAAATTCAGGACACTAATAGCCTCATGATAATTACCATCAATTATAATGTCATTGCGAGGGTCGACGCTTCGACCCGTGGCAATCCCGCAGGAATCTGAAAAAGAGTAAGGTTATGCAGAAATACTACTGCGTGTATATTATTACTAATTCCAGAAATACTGTTTTATATACTGGTGTTACCGGCAATCTTATTGCCAGAATATACGACCATAAAAATAAATCAGTCTCCTCATTCAGCAGTAAATATAATCTGGAGAAACTGGTTTATTATGAAATATTTGATGATATAAATATAGCTATTGAAAGGGAAAAACAAATAAAAGCAGGTAACAGACAGAAGAAAATTGAATTAATCGCTTCTTTTAATCCTGATTGGAAAGATCTTTACAGTACAATTCTCCAGTCCAACGGGATTGCCGCGTCGTCCCGATTAAATCGGGACTCCTCGCAATGACAAATTCAAGAGATTCCATAAGTTATCCACTAACTGCTTCATAACTTCAATCAGGACACTAATTTGGGAAACTTGGGTGTTCAATTTTCTCTAGTGTTAATTCGGACATATAAAAAGTAAATAGAATATCGTCTGTAGACGGTATTATAAGGGTAATTTAGGATGGCAGGCGGGCCATCATTGGCGGGTGGATGCCTTTGGGTTCTTCGATTTCTTCTTTAACTTTTAAGGGTTGGCCAAGAGCCACTTTAAATACCTGGTCCATATGGTCGACATAAACAAACTTAAGATCGTCTAAAACATATTTGGGAATATCCTCAAGGTCCTTTTTGTTTGATTTCGGCATGATGACGGTTTTGATGCCGGCACGGTGAGCGGCAATTACCTTTTCTTTTACCCCGCCGATTTCCAAAACCCGGCCTCTTAAAGTCACCTCTCCTGTCATGGCGGCGTCTTTTTTGACCGGTATTTGTGATAGGGCTGAAACCATGGCGGTGGTGATGGCCACACCGGCTGAAGGGCCGTCTTTGGGAACAGCTCCTTCAGGCACGTGAACATGGATATCGACATTCTGGTAAAACTTTTCGTTTAAGCCTAATTGTTTGGCTTTAGCCCGGATATAGGACAGTGCTGCCTTGCAGGATTCCTGCATGACCTCACCCAAATGTCCGGTCAAAAGGAGGTTTCCCTTGCCTTTCATCAGGGCAATCTCGATAAAGAGGATATCGCCTCCGGCTTCGGTCCAGGCCAGTCCGGTTGACATGCCGATTTCATCAATCTTTTCAGCCAGATATGAGGTGAATTTGGCCGGTCCGAGATATTTATGAAGATCAGAAGCTTTGATGATTTTTGATTTGGTTTTGCCTTCAACGACTTCGCGGGCGACCTTCCGGAAAACTGTGGCGATTTCCCTTTCCAAACTTCTGACACCGGCTTCCCGGGTATATTTGCGGATAACGTAATGGATGACCCTTTCCGTCAATTTAATCTTATTGGCAGTCAAACCATGGGCATCCAGCTGTTTGCCGACTAAAAAATCCTTGGCAATGTGAAATTTTTCATCTTCCGTATAGCCCGGGAAGTGAATAATTTCCAATCTGTCTCTCAAAGCCGGCGGAATGGTATCCAAAACATTGCAGGTGGTGATAAACATGACATCTGATAAATCAAACGGCACTTCCAAATAATGATCGGAGAAGGAATGGTTCTGTTCCGGATCCAGAGCTTCCAAAAGCGCTGCCGAAGGGTCTCCACGAAAGTCTGTGCCGACTTTGTCAATTTCATCCAGCATGAAAACCGGATTTTTGGTACCGGCCTGCTTGATGCCCTGTATCATTCTGCCCGGCATGGCTCCGACATAAGTCCGGCGATGGCCTCTGACTTCAGCTTCATCACGGATACCGCCTAAAGACACTTTAACGAATTTGCGTCCCAAAGCGCGGGCAATAGACTTGCCGATTGATGTTTTGCCCACCCCGGGCGGACCGACAAAACATAAAATAGTCGGAGTGGCTGTTTTCTTTTTAATTTCTTCTTTAGGCAGAGTTTTCTCATCAGGTTTCTTTTCGGCTTCTAACGAAAGTTCGAATTTTTTCTTCAGTTTCATCACTGCCAGATATTCCAATATTCTTTCCTTGACTTTTTTTAAGCCGAAATGGTCTTCATCCAGAATTTTATCCGCTTCTCTTATATCAACCTCGCTTGACGAAGCCACACTCCAGGGCAGATCTACCAGCCAATCAAGATAAGTTCTGATATAAGAGGCTTCAGGATTATAACTGGACATTTGGGCCAGTCTTTTCAGCTCCTTTTTGGCTTTTTCCTCAACCTCAAAAGTCATTTTGGCTTTCTTGATTTTATCCAAAAGCTCCCTGACTTCTTTAGTTTCGCCTTCCTCACCCAATTCTTTTTCTATGGTTTTCAGTCTTTCACGCAACACCGCTTCCTTAACGCTCTTGTCAAATTTTTCCTGGGTTTTAGAGGCTATTTTTCTTTCTATTTCCAGGATTTTCACTTCATGGTTCAGATAGTCGGATATCCTGCTAAGTCGGTCCTTGACGTTTCTGGTTTCCAAAAGCAGCTGCTTTTCCGCCGGTTTGATATCCAGGACAGCTGCCACATGGTTGGCAAATTCACCGGGAGTCAAACCAGACATGATATTCATAAAAGAAAGAAAATCAACTGATTTGCCCATGTTGACGGCTCTTTTAAGTTCTGCCGTAATATGATTGACTAAAGCCGTCACTTCATCCGCTGCACCCTGCTCATCTGCCACATCGACCACTTTGGCAACGAAATATGGATCGGTTGATTCATAAGAAAGTATCTCGACACGCTTAATGCCTTTAACCAGGGCATTGATTTCGCCGTCGGTTTTCAAAAGCCGTTCGATTCTGGCTATGGTGCCGATGGTAAACAAATCAGAGGGTGCAGGTTCATGAAGATGCGGTGTTTTCTGCATCACTAAAACGACATTGCGGTCGGTAGAATTTGAGGCTTCAATAGCCGCCAATGAACGCGGCCGGCCGAAAGTGAGGACTATTTCCGTATTGGGAAAAACCACCCCGTCGCGGATGGGAATTATCGGAAGTGTTTTAACTTTGTTTATTTCTTCTTCAGCCATTCGTATGTTTAGCAGTGTAACAAACTGACTGCTAAATGTCAAATATTGATTAATGCTGATCTATTAGATAAATTCTGCAATAAACTTATTTAAATCCCTGTTGGTAATATCTTCTTCTACCAGGGCTTTTTCCTTCAATTGGTTGAGGAAATCAGTATAAACCGGCCTTTCGGTTTTGTAAACAATACCGATGGGAATTTTATCTTCCAATTCCAGTGATTTATCCAGTGCCAATCTCAAGTTTGACCGGTCATAATCCCCGGCAAGCTTATAGACCCTTTCGCGGTAAAAGGCATAACCGTTGGCCGGATTGAAGGTGACGCAGGGTTGGAAAACATTAATCAGGGAAAAACCCCGATGATTTATGCCTGACATGATCAAATCCGTCAAATGAACCAAATCCTGGGAGAATCCTTGGGCGACGAAAGTCGCACCCTGGGTCAAAGCCAAAGCAAGCGGATTGACCGGAACTTCTATCAAACCCTGCGGAGTTGATTTAGACTTCGCCCCTTTCGAGGCTGTGGGTGCCACTTGTCCTGTGGTCAAACCATAGACTCTATTGTCATGAACGATGACGGTAATGTCATGATTGCCGCGGGCCGCATGCAGAAGATGATTGCCTCCTTCACCATAAGTGTCCCCGTCTCCGGCTATAACTATAACAGGCAATTTATGGTTGGCGATTTTAACTCCGACAGCTGTGGGGATAGCCCTTCCATGAAGCGCATGGAAACTGTTGGCCCAGAGAAAATCATTCATATTGCCGGAACAGCCGATACCGAATATGACAGCCATTTTGTCAGGCTCAAGCTGTAATTTGTTAAAGGCGGTTTTTAAGGAAGACCAAATACCGAAATTGCCGCACCCCGGACACCAGGTCGGAAAATAACCCAAGAAAGCGCTGTTTATTTTGGCGGTGGCTGTCTGACCGTTCATAATAGCTCCTTTATTTTTACCATTATTTCATGAGGGTAGACGGGACGGCCTGAATATTTCAACAGCTTTTGCGGAAATTCTATGCCGGTTGCCATGGTCAATAGCTGTCCGAGTTGTCCGGTGGAATTATTTTCGATAAGCAGAAATTTGCCGAACCTGCCCAAAAATTCTTTAAGTTTGCCAAAATCCAAAGGCCAAAGACGGCTAAAATGGACATAGTTAAAACTGCCGCCTGATTCTTTCATGGCCTGCAAGATTGGCCCTTTCATGGATCCCCAGGAAACAACTGTCAAAGGAGGCTCTTTTGCCCCGAAAACTTCCGGTAAACGGAAATCATTGGAGAGATAAGTCGCTTCTTTACGGTTTCTTTTATCAACCTGTTTTACCCTCTCTCCGGCATCCTCAGTGGTATGCCCGTCTTCACCGTGTTCATAAGAATTGGCCTGATGAAGACTCTGTTTCATTCCCGGCAAGGCTCTGGATGAAATGCCGTCATCCGTAATCAAATAGCGTTTATAAGACGTAATTTTCAATAATTCTTCTTGTGACAAAAGCTTGCCCCTGTCAATTCTGTCCCGATCAAATCGGGATTGAATTTCGAATTTTTCAACTGATTGGTGTCCCTCCTGAAGATATTTATCGGCCATGATTAAAACGGGTGTCTGGTATCTGTCTGCCAAATTAAAAGCTTCAACAGTCAGTTTATAAGCTTCCCCGACATCACCCGGGGCCAGGACAATTTTGGGGAATTCACCGTGCCCGCTTCTGATGACAAAATGCAGATCACCCTGTTCTGTCCAGGTCGGCATGCCGGTGGCCGGCCCGGGCCGCTGCCCCATAACTATGACAATCGGAGTTTCTGTCATACCTGAAAGCGAAACAGCCTCAACCATCAGGGCAAATCCGCCGCCTGATGTAGCAACCATAGAACGCGCTCCCGCCCAGGAAGCACCCAAAGCCATATTGATGACGGATATTTCATCCTCCGCGTGCTTGACCACTATACCTGCCTTTTCGGCTTTGGAGGCCAAATAATGTAAAATAGCTGACGAAGGCGTCATCGGATAAGCACAGTAAAATTGACAGCCCGCCCTAATAGCCCCCAAGCCTATTACTTCATTTCCGGTAATATATAATTTCGGGCTAATGACGGACTTTTTTTCCAGTTTATGGAGGATGTCAATCTTAAAATTTTTCTTTGCCTCATTCATGCCGAGAGTGGCTGCCTCTCTGTTTTTAGTGATGATTTCTTCACCTTTCCTGGCGAACGTTTCCGCAATCAGAGTATTTAAGATCTCCATATCCGCTCCGATTAAATGCATCAAAACCCCCAAAGCTATATTGTTCAGCATGACCATCGGAAGGCTGTTTTCCCTTAGGATTCGCGAGAATGGGATATGAACATAATGGATATTCCTATCAGGTTTCATGAGTTTACTTTCATCAGTTTTTTCATTATCAAAGACAATGACTCCCCCTTCACGGACTTCGTGGCCGTGAAGATCGGCAGTTTCCTTGTTTAAACAAAGCAGTAAGTCAACTCCCTGCCCCTGGGAATGGACCTCTTCGTCTGAAATGCGCACCTCAATGACATTGTGCCCGCCGCGGATAAGGGAGGGGTATTCTGAATATTCAAAAGCATGGTAACCGGAGCGGGTGGCAATTTTGCCCAAAAAAAGGCCGGTGGTCATAATGCCGAAACCTGCTTCTCCGCCGATTTTGACTGTAAAATCAATCATCTTAATTACCGATGTATATTTCGGTCGGTTGTTAATTCTGATTCCTTCTTACCTTTACGGATATTTCAGGGATAAATCTGCTTGCCGGTTACATCCTGAATTATGATGGCGGCAACCGGACAGGCTTTGGCAGAATCAATGATGGTTTCCGAAGATTCTTCCTCGGCTGTATCCAAAAAAATCGCTTTGGCTTCATTGTCTAAGGCCCAGGTCTTGGGCGCAACGGCAATACAGGATGCAGCTCCTATGCAGAGATTCCTGTCCATGGTGACTGTCAGTTTGCCTACTTTTCTTGGTCCTGACGGATTTGTCTGGTTATATGTCATATATACATTTATATATAATCGGAGCCGTTTTGACAATAATTGACTATTTATGCAAAGCCTGATGGATAGTTTCCAGGGGCAACAGGGCGCATTTTATTCTGGCCAGAGTCAATTTGAGGCCCAGCAGTCTTTCAACATCCTCTTTTTGAAGAGCCAAAACTTCCGTGGATGTTTTTCCCTTTATAAATTCCGTCAGCATGGAAGCTGAAGCCATGGAAACAGCGCAGCCTGTTCCGGTGAAACTGACTGCCCTGATTTTGCCTTTTTGCGAAAGATCGATATTGATGGTAATTGAATCCCCGCATGAAGGATTATTCTGACTGACTCTGGTGGCAGATCCGGCTAGCGTTCCGTAATTTCGCGGATTGCGGAAATGATCCAGAATATTGTCCCGGTAAAGATCCATCAGCACCACTTCCTCAGGAAAAATTTTGCCGTATTTTCCAATCCCTGAAGGAGAGCATCGACATCACTTTCATCATTATAAAGATAAAAAGAAGCCCGGCAGGAAGAATTGATTTCAAGCCTGTGGTGAAGCGGCATAGCGCAATGGTGCCCGCTCCTGATGCAGATATTGTCGTTATTTAAAATCTGGGCCACATCATGGGGATGGATGCCTTTTAAATTAAAGGCAATAACTCCACCCCTCTCTGTTGCCTCTTTGGGACCGTAGATTTCAATAGCCGATAGCTTTTGCAGTTTCCCTAATGCATAGACAGTCAACTCTTTCTCATGCTCCCGAATCTTCCCCATGCCGATATTTTCCAGATATTCAACGGCTTTTGCCAATCCTAATACTCCGGCGATATCAGGAGTCCCGGCTTCAAATTTATAAGGGGGCTCGTTATACACTGTCTTCTCCAATTGAACCTCCCTGATCATTTCCCCGCCGGTCTGATAGGGAGGCATCTTCTTTAATAATTCAGCTTTGCCCCATAAAACTCCGACACCGGTCGGCCCGAGCATTTTGTGAGCAGAGAAAACCAGAAAATCACAGCCTAAATCCATGACCGATAATTTCAAATGGGGAACAGCCTGGGCGGCATCAATGACAATAACCGTATTTTTGTTAATTTTTTTAACCCTGGCGATTATTTCCTTTACGGGATTGATTGTGCCCAGGACATTGGAGATGAAGGTGAAAGTAAGAATAGCGGTATTTTTGTCAATTTTTTTCTCAAGATCGTCAAGCTTTAATCTTCCCTCATTATCTATATCAATAAACCTGAGCGGAATTTTCTTTTCCCCGGAAATTACCTGCCAGGGAACGATGTTGGCATGATGTTCCATGACTGTTGAAACGATATTGGAATGGGCGGGTAAAGTGCGGCCAACTGTCTGGGCTATCAGATTGAGACTTTCCGTGGCGTTGCGCGTAAATACCACTTCGGCGCTGTTTGGGCAACCGATAAATTCAGCCACTTTTCCTCTGGAGTTTTCATATCCTTCGGTTGCTTCTTCCGACAAAGTATAAACACCGCGGAAAATATTGACAGGGCATTCTTCATAATACCTGACAGTTTCCTGAATTACGGATTGAGGTTTCAACGAGGAAGCTGTCGAATCTAAATAAACAATTCTTTTACCCTTAATTTTTCTTTGAAGAACGGGAAAGTCAGATGCGATTTTTGAGGGTTTAAACAGCATATCAGGTTTTTACAGTTGGATTTTGATATCATCTCCTTCAACTGCAACCTCATAAATCCCTAAGGATTTTGTAGCCGGAGGGGCTAGGACATCTCCTTTCTGAATATCAAACTGCGCGCCGTGGCAATAGCAGGTTAAAGTTAAACCGTCCAAGAATCCTCCGGCCAGTGAACACTGCTGATGGGTACAGATTCCGTCAAAAGCCAAATATTCACCGTCTACATTGGCAACGGCTATGACTCTGCCTGCTACGCGGTATTCCTTCATCCGTCCGTTTTCAATCTCGCTCTTTTTGGCAACCGTGATAAAATCAGGCATAGTTGGCTTTATTATACAACCAAGCGCTTTATCTTGGTATCCAGATCGCGGACAAGCTGTTCCCTTAAATTTTCATCTTCTATCCTTTGGAGGGCATCGCGGTAAAATCCCGACAGCATAAGTACACTGCATTGGCTTTCCGATAAACCGCGGGTTTTTAAGTAATACCTCTGCAAATCATTCAGCCTTCCGACAGTGGCCCCGTGGGTACAGCGGACATCATTGGCCAGAATCTCCAATTTAGGACGTGAGTCAGCCCAGGTCCCTTTCGACATTAATATATTGTCGTTTTTCTGGTAAGCATTGGATTTCCGGGCCCCTTTGCCAATTTTGATCAAACCCTCGTAGAAGAATTTAGCTGAACCGAATAATACTGATTTTATTAACAAATCGCTGACACTCTCCTCTTTTTGATGGTCCTGAAGAGTATAAAGCCTTAATACCTGTTTTCCGTGGCCTAAAATTAAACCGATGATCTCTGCGTCACTGCCGGAGCCTTTGATGGCAATTTCTATCTGGCCCGTCTGGTCATCATCGCCGGCCAAATACAATACAAAAGTCTTTTTTTCGTTTTGCCCGACGGTAAATTTTTTTTGTCCGGTAAGTGAATCGATTAAAATAATATTATTCATATTATCCGACTGACCCTTCCATTTCCAGCTGTATCAGCCTGTTCAGCTCAACCGCGTATTCCAAAGGCAACTCTTTCACAATCGGTTCAATAAAGCCGTTAACGATCATCGCTTCGGCATCGGCTTTTTTCAATCCCCGGCTGTTAAGATAAAACAATTGTTCATCTCCTATTTTGGAAACGGTAGCCTCATGTTCTATTTGGACATCGTTATGCCTGATATCCATCGTCGGATAAGTATCCGATCTGGAAGTATCATCAATCAGGAGTGCATCGCAGATGACTTTTGTTTTAGCTTTTATGGCACTTGGGAATACCTGGATTAACCCTCGGTATGAGGTCCGTCCTCCGTCAGCGGAAACCGACTTGGAAGTAATTTTACTGCTTGTATAAGGCGCGAAATGAATCGCCTTGCCGCCTGCATCCTGATGCTGGTTGGCTCCGGCATAAGCTACCGATAAGATTTCGCCGCGGGCGCCTTTACCCATCAGATATACTGACGGATACTTCATGGTCAGCTTCGATCCGATATTACCGTCAATCCATTCGCCGAAACCTTCAGTCTCGACTCTCATTCTTTTGGTGACCAGATTATAAACATTTCCCGACCAATTCTGGATGGTGGTATAACGCACGCGGGCGCCCTTTTTGACGAAAATTTCCACCACGGCGCTGTGGAGTGAATCGGTGGTATAAACGGGAGCTGTACAGCCTTCCACATAATGGACATAACTGCCTTCATCGGCAATAATTAATGTTCTTTCAAATTGCCCCATGTTGGCGGCATTGATCCGAAAGTAAGCCTGCAGCGGCAATTCCACTTTGACCCCTTTCGGCACATAGATAAAAGAACCGCCCGACCAGACAGCACTGTTTAAGGCAGAAAACTTATTATCCTGGGGCGGAATAAGTGTGCCGAAATATTCCCTGACAAGATCAGGAAATTCCCTCAATCCCGTATCCATATCGAGAAAAATGACCCCTTTATCCCCCAAAGTTTTTTGGATGCTTTTATAGACAACCTCGCTTTCATACTGCGCGCTAACCCCCCCTAAAAATTTTTTCTCAGCTTCCGGTATGCCGATGGCATCATAAGTTTCTTTAATTTCCTTCGGTAGTTCTTCCCAGCTTCCGGCTTTGTCCTTGATAGGTTTAATATAGTAATAAATATCGTCAAAATTAATACGGCTCAAATCCCCGCCCCAGACAGGCATCTGCTTTTTATAAAAAACCGCCAGTGCCTCAAGCCGGAACCGCAGCATCCACTCCGGTTCGTTTTTATGTCGGGAAATTTCTTCAACAGTCTTTTTATTAAGCCCTTTTTTGGATTTAAAAGTGTAATTTTCTGGTTTACTAAAACCGTAACGATAGTCTGACTGGAGAATCTGATTGTTCATAAATTACGGTGAGAGCCACTCCCGGTAGCCGCTTTTTTCAATTTTCCGCGCTAAAATAAAGCTGCCGGAAGATACCAGCTTGCCTTTTATTAAAATATGAACATAGTCAGGTTTGGCAAATTTAAGAATTCTCTGGTAATGGGTAATTAAAAGGATTGAACAGCCTGCCTTTTTCAATAAACTTATACCGTGGGCCACGATTCTCAGGGCATCCACGTCAAGTCCGGTATCGATTTCATCAAAAATGGCCACTCTCGGAGATAAAATTAATGCCTGCAACATTTCCAGTTTCTTCTTTTCACCACCGGAAAATTCTTCGTTTAATCCCCTGTTTAAAAATTCCCTGGGCATTTCCAGCTTCCGGGATACAGCTAAAATTTTCTCGTTAACTGAGGATACCAGGTTCAAAGCGGGGTTATGTTTGCTCCTGCCTTTACCGTTGTGATTTTGACCCAACGCCATCCTCAATAAATTGGCTACACTGACCCCGGGGACTGCCACGGGATTCTGAAAAGCCAGAAACATACCGAGCCTGGCCCTTTCGTCAGTCGCCTTTTCCTCTAGATTCCGGCCAAGTATACTGATCTGTCCAGAAGTCGTCAGATATCCGGGATGTCCCATCAGAACCTGGGCTAAAGTTGACTTGCCGCTGCCGTTTGGCCCCATCAGGCAATGAATTTTGCCTCTTAAAAGCTCCAAATTGATGCCGGAAAGGATTTTTTTATCCTCAAGCTGGACGGACAAATTTTTTATGCTTAAAATGCTCATATTTTGGCGATTTCAGCCAGACTGACCTGATTCAAAATTGACGCCAATTTTAAATTGAATCTTCCCCAAAAAGAATGGCAGATGCATTTGGTCGAGGTCAAACGGCAATCTCCGTCATAGCAGGCCGTTTTTACTATTTCTTTGGAAACGGCTGACAGAATTTCAGCGGCGGATATTTCTCCGGGGGATTTTTTAAGGCGGTAGCCGCCGATAACCCCTTCGCGGCTTTCAATTAAACCCTTATTTTTCAGTTCCAAAGCGATGTGTTTCAGAAAAAAGGATGATAAACCGGTTGATTTTGCAATTTTAGTCAAAGAAAGAAATTCTTTTGACTTTTGCCGGGCCAGATGGGACATAAAGATTATGGCAAAATCTTCCCTTTTTGATATTTTCATAAAAGGCTGCAAAACTGTTACTTAAGAAGTACTAGTTAGTTTAACAAAAAAGAGTTTAAAGTCAATAATTGGAAGTGCTATAATTAAATTTTCATATGGATATTTTGGGCAATCTTTTGGACCTGTTCCTTCATTTAGACAAGAACCTCGCTCTGGTCATCAGTCAAATCGGGATTTTTACCTATATATTTCTGTTCCTGATCATCTTTATGGAAACCGGCCTGGTAATTACTCCCTTTCTCCCGGGTGATTCCCTATTATTTGCTGCCGGCACTTTGGCCGTTAGCGGAAATCTGAATATCCTGCTGCTTTTTTTACTGCTTTCGTCAGCGGCTATTTTGGGCGATACGGTCAATTACTGGATAGGGGCCATCATCGGACCGAAAATTTTTGAAAAAAAGCGCATTCCTTTCCTGAAAAAGGAATATTTGACTCGAACGGAAAAATTTTATGAAAAACACGGCGGCAAGACCATAATTTTGGCCAGGTTTATCCCGATTATCCGCACTTTTGCCCCTTTTGTCGCCGGTATCGGCAAAATGAGTTACAGTAAATTCGCCAGTTTCAACATTATCGGAGGAATTGCTTGGGTAGCCCTTTTCCTGTATTCCGGTTACTTTTTCGGTAATTTGCCTCTTATCAGAGAAAATTTCCACTATGCCATCTTCGGTATTATCTTTGTCTCGATTCTGCCGGCGGCAATTGAATACCTCAAACATCTGAAAAGCAGGAAAAAAAACATCGAATTGGAACTGGA